>JALTPW010000226.1 GCA_026999335.1 Chromatiales bacterium | reverse complement strand
TGATTTCACCGGCGATCACCACCATGCCGGTATTGACCAGGGTTTCGCAGGCCACACGAGCAACGGGATCCTGCTCAAAAATAGCGTCTAGAATGGCATCGGAAATCTGGTCTGCGACCTTGTCCGGGTGTCCCTCAGACACAGATTCAGAGGTAAAAAGATGTGAATTTGCCATGATCTTCCTTTGATTTTAGTAAATACAGGCGCACAAGCCGAGCAGATTTTATCTGGACAACCTGTCCCCGGCAATCATTAATTAACACTGTGCTTTCACTCACTACGTCCGTACTGATCCTCGAAGCGCACGATGTCGTCTTCACCCAGATAGCTGCCGGACTGCACCTCGATAAGCTCCAATACGACCGTCCCCGGGTTCTCCAGCCGGTGTTTTTCACCAATGGGGATATAGGTGGACTGATTTTCGGTCAGCAGAAAAATTTTGTCACCGCACGTCACACGCGCCGTCCCCTTGACGACGATCCAGTGTTCCGCACGATGATGGTGCATTTGCAGAGACAGGGCCGCACCAGGCTTAACGGCAATGCGTTTCACCTGAAAGCGCTCCCCGATATCGACGCCTTCATAGGAACCCCACGGGCGATACACTTGCCGATGCACCAGACTTTCGGATCGGCCTTCAAGCTTCAGTTGTTCGACGATTTTTTTGACGTCCTGCGCATGTGATTTGTTCGCCACCAGCACGGCATCGGCCGTTTCAACCACCAGCAAATCATCAAGCCCGACGCTGGCAACCAGGCGGTGCTCCGCATGAATAAGCGTATTCCGGGTGTCATGGGTCAGCACATCGCCCTTGGTCATATTGCCGCATTCGTCACGCTCACAGACTTCCCAGATGGCGGGCCAGGCCCCGAGGTCAGTCCACCCGGCATCCAGTGACACGACAATGCCCTGCGTCTCACCACCATTTGCACCCAGCTTTTCCATGACCGCATAGTCGATAGATTCACTGGGGCAGGCCTCGAAAGCGGCATGATCCAGACGACAAAAATCGAGATCCTGCACCTTGTCCTGGAGCGCCTTGCGGCAGGCGGCAGCCATCGTCGGCCGGAAAGTCTCGATCTGTTTCAGCCAGACCGATGCTTTCATGACAAACATCCCGCTGTTCCACAAAAAGTCACCGGAAGCGACATAGCCTTCCGCTGTCTGCTTGTCCGGTTTTTCGACAAACTCGGCAATCTCTGCCGCATTTTCGTGGCTACCGAGTGGCAGACCTTTGCGAATATAGCCATAACCCGTTTCAGCGTGAGTAGGCACAATGCCGAAAGTAACCAGCACGCCGGACTCAGCTAGGCTGACGGCCTCATTGATTGCCGCATGAAAAGGCTCAGTCAGGCGCACAACATGATCGGCCGGCATGACCAGCAGAATGGCATCACCGTCCCCTTGCAGACGGTGCATGGCGGCAATGGTCAGCGCCGGTGCCGTATTTCGCCCCACGGGTTCGAGCAGGATCGCCGAGGCTTCATGGTCGATTTCCAGGAGTTGTTCCGCCACCAAAAATCGGTGGTTTTCATTACAGACCAGCATCGGGGCAGCGAGGTCGGCGCTTAAACCATCAAGCCTGAGAACCGTTTCCTGCAGCAGGCTGCCTTTACCGTTAAAGGAGATCAATTGTTTAGGATACTGTTCTCGGGACAGGGGCCAGAGGCGGCTTCCCGATCCGCCAGACAGGATGACAGGCAATATTTTCATGGTGTTTAATGGCTTAGGTTCAAAGGTATTGATAGAAATAAGATTATTCAGGCGGCAGGGTGCATTGCAAACGAAAGCGCTTACTGTAAGTTGAAATTCTCATTCAGCCACTTTCACTCGTTATTCCGGCACAGGCCGGAATCCAGGGAAGTAGCAATAATTGTTAGTGCTGGATCCCGGCCAGCACCGGGATGACCGTGGTATCAGGCTGTCAGTCAGTACCATTATGAGGCCTGACTGAATAAAGCGTCTGATTGTAACACTCAGCAACCTCGTGCGGTAGGAGGCAGGGGTAGTACTCTTTCAAAGTGATAATGCCAAAATAAGAAAACGCTGCCCGGGATCGCCTATTTGGCGTTCCCGGACAGCGCTTTTCCGGCAATCAGCCGTTATTTACCCGAATGCCCAATCATCAGCTTTGATTGGTTTTTCTCCACGGTCTTTTTACCAATACCCTTAACCTTGGCCAGGTCTTCAATGCTCTTGAAATCACCATGTGTCTTCCGATAGGCAACAATGGCTTCCGCCTTGGTTTGGCCGATACCATCCATGACCTGCGCAATCGTCGAAGCATCCGCTGCATTAATATTCAGCGGCTCGGCGAAGGCAGCCCAGGAAGCGAGGAGAAACAACAGGACAACGGCTATTTGCGTGACTTTACACATATTCTGACTCCTTTCAGATAGTTCCATTAGAGATATTGCGGAGACAATCCTAAGACAGGCAGGCCGGCGAAATCAATGCGAAAGCAGCGGTAATATTCCCTCGTTGATTACCCCGAGTGCCGCCAGTGGATCATCAGCCTGTGTAATGGGGCGTCCGATAACGAGATAACTGGCACCTGCGCGGATTGCCTCCTCTGGTGTTGCCACCCGAGTCTGATCATTGAGCGCCGCACCGGCTGGCCGCACACCGGGTGTCACCAGCTGAAAATTCCCACCCATCGTATTGCGCAACATATCCACTTCCTGAGGTGAACAGACCACCCCATCCAACCCAGCCAATTCCGCGAGCCTAGCCAGACGCCGCACATTATCTTCTGGACTCCCCTGCAAACCAATCTCAGTCAAGTCTGCCGCTCCCATACTGGTCAACACCGTCACAGCAATCAGTCGGGGCCGATGTGAAGCTGACGCAATCGCCTCCCGCGCAGCCTCCATCATTTTTCGCCCGCCCATTGCGTGCACATTGACCATCCACACGCCAAGATCGGCCGCCACCTTGCAAGCCTTGGCGACAGTATTGGGAATATCGTGAAACTTAAGATCGAGAAAAACCTCAAAACCCTTCTCCTGCAGCGCCTCAACCAGCACAGGCCCACTGCGGGTAAACAACTCTTTGCCAACCTTTAAACGGCAGTGTGCGGGATCCAGATGCTCTATCAGAGCCAGCGCCTGTACCGCGTCAGCAAAATCCAGGGCCACGATGACCTGCGGGTCTGTCATCTCAGTCATTCATCAACTCCCAGAAAAACTTCCGGCAAACATTCACAAAGACGCACATCGAACCTATTCACCCGACACACCCTGAACCGGGCGGACAGTACTCCACTGTTTACAACCCGGACACTGCCAGCACAAGGCCTTTGACCCAAAACCACAGTTACGACAACGATAAGGTGTCTTTTCCTGTAACAGCTTATCCGCGAGTTCCTTCAGAATAAGGAGGTTTTCATGTAGCTCGCCCTGGCCACTTTCCAACTGCAACTCAATCAGCTTATCCAACCCTCTGACCGACGGCCGTTTACGCAGGTACTGGATAACGAGTCCGGTTGCATCCTGCTCACCCTGCCCTTCCCGCACCAAATCCACAACCGCCAGCAAGGGGGTTATACCGCCATGTTTTTCCAGGAGTTCACGTAGATAGCGCTCTCCCTTATGCTTTTGTCTCAGTGCGTTATAGCTTTGCACTAGAAGCGGTACGGCCTCAGGAATAAAATCTGCATCCTGCTGCGCCACTTGACTGAGTGTCTTTATCGCCAGTTTGTGACGTCCCATCTGTTGTTCAATTTCTGCTTTCAGCAAACTGGCACGAACAGAATTTTTATGGGAAACCAAGGCCTGCTTGAGACATTTCAGCGCCGATTTTATATCGCCTTTCTGCCGCCACGCCTCCGTCTGCTCGCAATAAAAGTGAGCAATCAGGATACCCATCCGTTGACCACCACTGCGCTCGATACGCTTTGCCGCATCAATCGCCCTGCTCCACTCTTTTTCCTGCTGGTAAATATCCAGCAATCTTTCCAGTGCTTCACGCTGATACAGACCCTGCTCCATAAGTTCCAGAAACAGCGACTCCGCCCGTCCCAGCATGCCTGCACGCAGGTAATCCTGCCCCAGCTCCAATAATGCCCGTGCGCGCTGATCTTTGCTCAGCGTCGGGCGGGCAATAAGATTCTGGTGTATACGGATGGCACGATCTCCCTCGCCCCGACGGCGAAAAAGATTTCCCAGCGCAAGATGGGTTTCCACCGTCTCGCTGTCGACCTCCAACATCTGCACAAAGACATCGATGGCTTTATCCTGCTGCTCATTGAGTAAATAATTCAGACCCTTGAAATAGCCCGAAGAGAACTCTTCATTGTGTATTTTTGATCGTCGCTTATTGCGCCTCCCCATCCACCAACCGGACAAAAATGCCACCGGCAGAAGCAAAAACAACAGTGGCAGCGCCAGACTCAATGCTTATCCTTTAATGGTAGTGAACGAAGATTCTCCACCTCTTTTTCCGTGACTTTGACACTGCGGCGCAAACGGACAACCTCCTGCTTTAGCCCCAGCGCCATGCCCATGCATGCCAATACGCCGAGTAAGGCTCCGGCAGCAAGGGAAACCACAACAACAATCGATAACGGCGCTGAAATAGTGCCGAAATAGTAACTGAGCATGACTGTCTCGGCATTCATCAGCGCAAAGCTGAGGCCAACAACCAGGACAAACAAGAATACCACCAGAAAAATGATTCGTTTCATATCAGTTACACCCATTCATTATTCAAACTATTAGGAGCAATACCACCTGAGATCAGGATCGTCATTTCGGGCAAAAAAAAACGGCATCAGCCTTATGCGGATACCGTTTTCTCTATTCGCGACTTGTGCAAATTACGCACAGTCGGAGACTACTGGCCGTTGCTGCCGTTATTACCATTCACTCGCTCGCGTAATTCTTTGCCGGGTTTGAAGTGCGGTACATACTTGCCCGACAGGGCAACCGCTTCACCCGTCTTCGGATTCCGTCCGATGCGTGGCGGCCGAAAATGCAGTGAAAAGCTGCCGAAGCCACGGATCTCGATCCGCTGCCCCGTCGACAAATTTTGTGCCATCTGCTCGATCAACGTCTTTACTGAAAGCTCAACGTCCTTATACGGCAAATGGGGCTGCTTACTTGCAATCCGTTCAATCAATTCCGATTTTGTCATCTATTCAGCCCTCCTTCGCGTTACCCATACTCAGAATGCTTTTTCTCGAGATCCTTGACAGGTTTTGGCAGGCTATTGAAAGTCAAAGACTTGCCAGTTTTTCATTGTACCGAAAAACAATGATTTTCAACAGTCTGTCCAATGATCAGTCAGCGAGAGGCTGAATATACAACTTCTCGCTGACTGTCGGTAGTTACGACTTATTGCTTTCCATCTGTTCCTTCAACAGATCACCCAGTGTGGTTGCGCCCACGCTGGGCTGGTTACGGCTGTAATCCTGAACCGCCGCAACTTCGTCGGCATCATCCTTGGCCTTGATGGATAGATTCAGGGTACGGTTCTTGCGATCAACACCGATGAACTTGGCTTCGATCTCTTCACCTTCCTTCAGCAGGGTACGAGCATCTTCGACACGGTCACGTGCAAGCTCGGAGGCCCGCAGATAACCTTCGATGCCTTCGGCCAGCTGAATCACGGCACCCTTGACGTCCACTTCGCTAATCGTACCCTTGACGATAGTGCCCTTGGGGTGATCGGCCAAATAGTTACTGAAGGGATCCTGTTCCAGTTGCTTGACACCCAGCGAAATACGCTCACGTTCGGGGTCAATCGCCAGCACGGTGGTCTCCAGTTCATCGCCCTTCTTGAAGTTGCGAATCGCCTCTTCATCGGTCATGTTCCAGGAGATATCGGACATGTGCACCAAGCCATCGATGCCACCATCCAGACCGATAAAGATGCCGAAGTCGGTGATCGACTTGATGGTACCGATGATCTTGTCACCCTTGTTGTGCATGGCAGAGAACTCGTCCCACGGATTGGGCTTGCACTGCTTCATACCCAGGGAGATGCGACGACGCTCGGGGTCGATATCGAGAACCGTGACTTCCACTTCATCGCCAACCTGGACGATTTTGTTGGGCGCCACATTTTTGTTGGTCCAATCCATTTCGGACACGTGCACCAGACCTTCGACGCCTTCCTCGATTTCCACAAAGCAGCCGTAATCAGTGAGGTTGGTGACCTTGCCGAACAGACGTGAGCTGACCGGGTAGCGACGTGCGATGTCTTCCCAGGGATCCTCGCCCATCTGCTTCAGGCCGAGGGAAACGCGGGTGCGCTCGCGGTCGAATTTGAGCACCTTGACGTCGATCTCGTCACCCACTTCCACGATCTCACTCGGATGCTTGATGCGCTTCCAAGACATGTCGGTGATATGCAGCAGACCGTCGATGCCACCCAGGTCGATGAATGCGCCGTAGTCGGTGAGGTTCTTGACGATACCCTTGAGGGTCTGGCCTTCTTGCAGACTGGCGATCAGCGCTTCACGCTCTTCGGAGGACTCGGCCTCCACCACGGCGCGGCGCGATACAACCACATTGTTACGCTTCTGGTCGAGCTTGATAACCTTGAATTCCAGCTCCTTGCCTTCCAGATAGGTGGTGTCGCGAACAGGGCGGACATCGACCAGGGAACCTGGCAGGAACGCACGGATTTCGTTCAGTTCCACCGTGAAACCACCCTTCACCTTGCCGTTGATGATACCGGTAACGGTCTCGCCAGCGTCAAAAGCGGATTCCAACACACGCCAGGAACGGGCACGCAGGGCCTTTTCACGGGACAGACGGGTTTCACCAAAACCGTCTTCAACGTATTCCAGAGCGACTTCGACTTCGTCGCCTGACTTTACTTCGATCTCTCCCTCGTGATTGCGGAACTCATCAACAGGAATGATGCCTTCCGACTTCAGGCCGGCATTGACCACCACGAAATCGGGGGTCACATCGACCACGGTACCGGTCAGAATGGCACCAGGGCGCATCTCGGTACGGGAGAGACTTTCTTCAAATAATTCGGCAAAGCTTTCGCTCATCGCTTTTCTATCCTTGACGTTCCAAACCACAGAGTCGGGAACGACAGTTTGTGCAAACCATCCAAACGCGCCGTCATCAAAACCAGACTAACGTGAAAAAAGATGGTAATTGTAAGTGAATTTACGCCCACCGGAGCAGGCACCTTTTTGCAGTTACCCACACATGCGGGACTGCCTGTTTGCTGCCACTGCTTGCTTCCAAAAACAGCAAAACGCAGAACCACAACTTGCAGTTACTGCGCCTTCTTCAGACAAGACATGAAACATTCGACAACCGCCTAGTTCAAGCGAACCTGACAAAGCGACCACAAACGATCCACGACTTCATCGATGGTGAGCTCGGACGTATCCAGCTGAACCGCATCTTCGGCGGCCACCAGCGGCGAGGCCGCCCGCCCGCGATCACGCGCATCGCGCTCGGCAATCTCGTCTAAAAGACCGCGCATGGTAACACCCAAACCCTTGTCTTTCAACTGGTTATAGCGTCTGCAGGCGCGTTCTTCGACGCTCGCGGTGAGGAATATCTTGAGTACGGCGTCCGGAAAGACCACCGTGCCCATATCACGCCCGTCGGCCACCAGCCCGGGCGTCTCGCAGAAAGCCCGCTGACGTGCCAGCAGGGCCTCACGCACCATCGCTATCTGCGCCACCCGCGAGGCATCATTGCCGCAGGTCTCGCTGCGCAGATCCTGAGTCACATCTTCCCCTTCCAGCAGCGTAACGATTTCGCCGGAGTCTTCATCGATGGCGAATTCCACGTCCAGATGGGCCGCCAGCGGCTGCAGGCTGTCGGCGTCGTCCAGGGGGATGCTGTGCTTATGCGCCGCCAGCGCCACCAGGCGATACAGGGCGCCGCTGTCGAGGATATGCCAGCCAAGACGTTGCGCCAGTAGGCGGGTGATGGTGCCCTTGCCGGAGGCGGTAGGGCCATCGATGGTAATCACTGGCACGGTGGTGGTTGTTTTTGTGTTCATAGTTGATCCAGAAAAACGCGCGATGAATGTGTTTTTAGGACGAGTTCTTGATCCTTTGCCCTCAGTCCTGAATATCCAACCCGCACTGCCTCGCCAGGCCAACGAAATCCGGGAACGAGGTGTTCACGTTGGCGCAGTCGTCGATGACAATAGGCCCGCCAGCGCGCAACGCGGCCATGGCGAAGGCCATGGCGATGCGGTGGTCGCCATGGCTAGAGACCCGGCCACTGCCAATGGGTTCCACCTCGCGAGCGCGCCCCTGGATAACAATACCATCCTCGCTAGGCCGGGCATCCACACCAAGGGCTTGCAGACCGTCGGCCATCACCTGAATACGGTCGCTCTCCTTCACTCTCAGTTCACTCGCGCCGGTGAGCACCGTCTCCCCTTCGGCACAGGCAGCGGCCACGAACAGGGCCGGGAACTCATCGATGGCCAGCGGCACCTGTGCCTCGTCGATACGGATACCCTTCAATTTCGCCGCACGCACGCGGATATCGGCCACCGGCTCACCACCCACTTCCCGTTCATTGCTCAGGGTCAGGTCACCACCCATGGCACGCAGGATATTGATAACACCAATACGTGTGGGGTTAATGCCCACATGGCGCAGGGTAAGATCCGATCCCTCGCTGATACTGGCACCGACCATGAAGAAAGCCGCAGAAGAAATGTCCGCCGGCACCTCCACCGGGGTCGCCGTCAGCTTGCCGCCACCCGTCACGCAGGCGGTGGCGCCATCGCGCTCGAGCGGATAGCCGAAACCGGCCAGCATACGCTCGGTGTGATCGCGGGTAGGCGCCGGCTCGGTGACACAGGTGCGTCCCTTGGCGTACAACCCGGCCAGCAACAGGGCCGATTTGACCTGCGCGCTGGCCACTGGCATCTCGAAATTAATGCCGTAGAGCGGCTGATCGCCACAGATATCCAGTGGCGCGGTACCGTTCTCGGCGGTACCGATCACCGCCCCCATCAGCGCCAGTGGATCGGTGACACGACGCATAGGGCGACCGGACAGCGAAGTGTCACCGGTCAGGTGTATGTCGAAGCCTTGCCCCGACAGCAGCCCGGCCAGCAGACGCATGGAGGTACCGGAATTGCCTACGTACAGCGGCCCGGCCGGCGGCTTGAGGCCGTGCAGACCGACGCCGTGAATGGTCACCCGGCCATTTTCGGGGCCGTCGATGCGTACACCCATGTCGCGAAAGGCCTGCAGGGTGGCGAGGCTATCTTCACCTTCGAGGAAACCGCTGACCTCGGTCACGCCCTCGGCCAGTGAACCCAGCATGATGGAACGGTGGGAGATGGACTTGTCACCGGGCACGCGCGCCTCGCCAACAAGGTGGCCGCCGGGTTGTACGGTAAAGATCACATTGTCAGTCATACATTTTTCTCACAATTTCTGCCGGAGCGGGCCATGCCCGCGATAAATTGGCTCAATCGCGGGCATGGCCCGCTCCTACCGTGTTTATTTTTCGTCACAAAAGCGATCACGTGCGGCCTTGGCATGACTGAAGACCTCCAGCAGATAGTCGCCGTCATCGTTGGCAATGGCCTCGCGCAGACGTTTCAGATCGACCTCGAAGCGATCCAGCAGGGCCAGCAGGGCCGGCTCATTGCTCACGCAGATATCGCGCCACATCTGCGGGTCACTGGAGGCGATACGGGTGAAATCACGAAAACCGCCGGCAGCATACGCGAAGATCTCCTGTTTATCGCTCATCTTCGCCAGCGTGTCGACGAGACCGAAGGCCAGCAGATGCGGCAGATGGCTGGTGGCGGCCAAGACGTGATCATGGTGTTCAGCATCCATTTCCATCACCTCGGCACCGGTGGCTTGCCACATGGCACGCACGCGCTCGACGGCCTCCGCGCTGCTGGCCGTGGTAGGCGTAAGAATCACGCGGCGGCCCCGGTACAGCTCGGCGAAGGAGGCCTCGACACCGCTGTTTTCCGTACCAGCGATGGGGTGGCCGGGCACGAAACCGGCCGGCAACGCACCAAACACCCGCTGTGCCGCAGCGATGACACTGCCCTTGGTGGAACCGGCGTCTGTCAGCACTGCATCAGCTGGCAGTTGCGGCGCGATTGCGCGCAGTACCACCTCCATCGCCCCGACCGGCACGGCGAGCAGCACCATGTCCGCGCCCTGCACCGCCGCAGCGAGATCGGTCGTGTAACGAGTGATGACACCCAGCGCCTGCGCCCGTTGCAGATGCGCCGCATCACGCCCGCCCCCGACGACCTCGTCCACGACCCCGGCCTCGCGCAGGGCACGTGCGAGGGAACCGCCGATGAGGCCGACACCGATGATGGTGAGTTGCTTAATCATTCGCTTCGAGGTTTATCTTGTCGTGTTATTTTCAACGCAAAGGGCGTTAAAGGCGCAAAAGAACGCAAAACATTTGTATTTGACTCCATAGTGAGTCAACCCTGGCTATTATTGCCTATTGCCCGGTTAATACGTTGCACCGCAGTGTGCTGCGACGAGAAAAACTGGATCCCCTATGTTGCGCGCACGGCGCGCACTACACGTGCCTGTAGCGTGCGCCATACGCACGATGGAGCAACCCTGCCTCCTGACGTCGCACCGCAAAACGACACAACGAAAATAATCAGCGCTGCTTCCTTTGCGTTGAGCATTTTACTTCTTCAGCACTTTACGCAGCGCCGCCAGAAAACGCTCATTCTCCGCCGCCAGCCCCAACGTCACGCGCAAATGCCGCGGCATACCGTAATTGGCCACCGGGCGCACGATGACACCCGCGTAAAGCAGTGCATCATACACAGACGCCGCATTACCGCCCACATCAATGCTGACGAAGTTGCCGACGGAAGGAATGAAGTCGAGGCCCATTTCCGTCACTGCATCCGTGACCCGCTCCATCTCTTCCACGTTCAGATTCACCGCCTGGTGGACGTGTGCCTCGTCCAGCAGTGCCACCGTGGCTGCGGCCAGGGCCAGACTGTTGACGTTGAAGGGCGGGCGGATGCGATTCATCAGGTTAGCCATGTCCGGGTGAGACAGCGAATAACCCACACGCAACCCGGCCAGTCCATAGGCCTTGGAGAAGGTGCGTGTCACCAGCAGATTTGGGAAACGATCCAGCCAGCGGCTGGTGTCCGGGTAACCGGCCGCGCCCAGGGCGGGACTGCTGGCATATTCGAAATAGGCCTCGTCGACCACCACGGCGACCCGTTCCGGCACTGCGGCGATGAAGGCCTGTAACTCATCGCCCGGCAGCCAGGTACCGGTGGGAT
This sequence comes from Chromatiales bacterium, assembly GCA_026999335.1. Classification (GTDB taxonomy): domain Bacteria; phylum Pseudomonadota; class Gammaproteobacteria; order SZUA-152; family SZUA-152; genus DRQN01. The sequence goes on along the minus strand of JALTPW010000226.1, from coordinate 1,764 downwards.
TGTTGGGATTAGCAATGAAAATCACCCGCGTGCGCTCGCTGATCAGCGAGTACATGGCCTCGAGATCGTGTCCCCAGTCACGCGCCGGGGCGACCACCGCCTGCGCACTGGCGGCCTGCGTGATGATGGGATACATGGCGAAGGCGTGTTCGGAAAACAGCACCTCGTCACCCGGCTGTACAAACACCCGCACGACGAATTCCAGCACATCGCTGGAACCATTGCCGAGGGTGATCTGCGCCATGTCCACGCCGTGACGCTCAGCCAATGCCTGCTTAAGAGCGAAGCCGTTGCCATCGGGATAGTGCGCCAATTCGGCGAACTTACCGGCCAGCACCTCATGCACACGCGGACTGGAGCCGAGGGGGTTTTCATTGGAAGCCAGTTTGACGATGTCGCTGACGCCGTATTCGCGCCGCAGTTCATCGCTGGGCTTGCCCGGCTGATAGGGATGAAGGCCACATACGCCCGGCGTAGCCCACTGTTCGAAACGATTCATTACCACTTCTCTTTGCTTCGGCTCTCTGGCTCTTCAAGTCGTGTAGGCATCGCCCACCAAGCCTGGCTGGTGCGCTGAAATGGCGGGCAATGCCCACCCTACGGATCAGTTACAAAACAGCCTTGGGATAGGAACCCAGTATCTTGAACATGGGTGAGTCTGTCTTCAGGGTTTCCAGTGCCTTGGAAACCGCCTTATCCTGGATATGACCATTGATATCGATAAAAAACACATATTCCCAATTGGCCAGACGCGAGGGCCGGGACTCGATGCGACTCATGGAAATACCATTGCGCTCGAAGGGCGACAGCAGGCGATAGAGTGCGCCAGGGCGGTTCGGTGTTGAGACCAGCAACGAGGTCTTGTCGTCGCCACTGGGCGGAACCGCCTGTACACCAACCACCAGAAAGCGCGTGGTATTGTCAGGATTATCCTCAACCTTGGCCTCAAGCACCGGCAGGTCATAAATTTCAGCGGCCGTCTCGCCGGCGATAGCCGCAGCACCCTCCTCCGCAGCCGCGCGGCGCACGGCCTCGGCATTGGAGCTGACGGAAACCCGTTCCACTTCAGGCAAGTGCGCATCCAACCATTCACGGCACTGCGCCAGCGACTGCTGATGAGAATAGATCTTTTTTATGTGATGGCGGTCACGGCCAATCAGGTGGTGATGGATACGTAATTCCACTTCACCACAAATAGCCAACGAAGAACGCATGAACATGTCCAGGGTATGATTGACCACCCCCTCGGTGGAATTTTCCACCGGCACCACACCGAAATGGGCACTGCCCGCCTCCACTTCGCGGAACACCTCGTCAATGGCGGCCATGGGGTGGAGGTGCACGGAATGGCCGAAATGTTTCAATACCGCAGCCTGGGTAAACGTGCCCTCGGGGCCGAGAAAAGCCACGCTGAGCGGCTGCTCCAAAGCCAGACAGGCGGACATGATCTCACGGAACAGGCGCGCCATTTCCTCACCGGCTAATGGGCCCTGGTTACGCGCCAATACCTTGCGCAGCACCTGTGCCTCACGCTCGGGACGATAAAAAACCACATTCTCGTCCGTCTGTTCGACCTGTTTGATGTGCGCCACTTCCTGTGCCAATTCGGCACGCTCGGAAATCAGCCGCTGGATATCGGCATCCACGGCATCGATGCGTTTACGAATCTCGTCCAGCCTGTCACTCATCGAGTTCGTCTCACAGACCGCGCACGGCCAGCACGCCGTCGATGGCTTCAATATTTTTCAGTACCGACTCCGCCAC
>JALTPW010000225.1 GCA_026999335.1 Chromatiales bacterium | reverse complement strand
GGCAACGCGCGCGATACCCAGCACGTCACCCTTGCCGTGGCCACCTTCGATGATCAACCGCAGGGTTTCCGGCTGCATGCGAATCCGTCCTTCGGCTACCGCCATACGCTGGGTGACGGCCTTTTCACCGACGTCGACCATATGGGCCTCGCCTGCGCTGTTGAAATGGGTTAGCTTGCTCATTGTAAATTCTCTCTGCAGACAATTGAGTGCTCTATCCATGTGATAAAGCACTGGAGCAGAAAAGTATACCGGGGGAAACGATGAGCATCACAGTAAAATTCTTCGCCAGCCTGCGTGAGACCGTGGGCATGGAAGACGCAACGCTTGATCCGGCCAACGTGCAGACTGCGCAGCAGACCTGGGCCGCCGCCACCGATGGGCGCGAAATGCCCGCCAATACGCTGATCGCTGTCAACATGGAATACGCCGACGCCGATGCGACGGTTACCGATGGCGACGAGGTGGCTTTTTTCCCCCCGGTAACGGGCGGCGCAAGGGGCGATATCCGGTGAGTCTCAAACTATTGGGCGAGCGCTTCGACCCCTGGACAGAACTGCAACGACATCAGGCCCACAACCCGCAACTGGCCGGTAAGTATGGTGCCACGTCCATTTTCATCGGCACCATGCGCGATTTCAACGACGGTGCCGGCGTGGACGGCATGCTGCTGGAACACTATCCGGCCATGACGCAGAAGCACCTGCAGGCCATTTCCCGTGAAGCGATGACCCGCTGGGACATTCTCGATACGTTGATCATCCATCGCTTTGGCGAGATCCATCCCGACGACCCCATCGTCCTGCTGGCGGTATGGTCGGCACACCGTAGCGAGTCCTTTCCCGCCTGTCGTTATCTCATCGAGGAACTGAAATCGCGCGCGCCCTTCTGGAAAAAGGAGGTCAATGGCGAGGACGCGCGCTGGGTGGAACACAACACGCCGGACTGAAGCCGGCGTTACAGGTACTCCCGTAATACCTCGGGCGACTGTTGAACCAGATTCTTGTCGATCTGCCGGGACACCCGGGCCATCACCTCCTTGCTCAACTTGTCACGCAACAGCCCCAAAAATGCCGGCGGCGCCACCAATACCAGGCGCTCCAGCTCACCGGCATTGCGCGCCGCATCCAGACGTTCGGCCAGACTTGAGGCAAAGCGGATACCCACCTGTTTGCGGGCACTCACCCGGTCATCGAATATATGCCGACCCTGACCAACGCTACCACCATCGCTGCCGGGACCATCCGACACCAGGTCTCCTTCGTGCAACCGCCCTTCGGGGTGATCGAAATCCTCTATCTCTACGAACGGCGCCGTGCGTTTTTCCACCTCGTACAGCTTTGCGCGGCTGCTATCCGCGACCAAAAACCACGTATGCAACATAGTTCTGCCTCCAGTTGATGGGATGACAAGCGGGGAGCTCCCCCAACCAAGCTTAGTCCGACTTCACCCATACGCAATGCCAGCGGCAGGACGGGGCCGCAAAGATGCTGGATTTAGGGCATGAATCCTCTTCTCTCGGCATTGCCCTGGGGCTGATGAGCAGCAGCTAACACGGCTGACAGGAATATCACGCAGAGGAAGACCGCCGTATCGCCGGCGCATCCACACCTTTGGCCTCATCGGCCCGCTGGGCGGACAGTGGGCGCTGTTGGTGCAGACGATGGGCGAGACGGCGCGGATCATCGCCTAGCGGCAGGAAATGACGTCGACACTCTGCTCGCGGCGCTGGTCGCCCTCAGCGCTTTAACTGAATCTTCGTGAGCGCCGTAATCCAATCAACGCCTGAACGCTCTCGCAACACGTTCAACTGAACTTCCGAGATCATTCCCCGACCCCCAACAAGAACGACCGAGTCGAAACCAACGTCATTTTGCAACCGTTCGACTCGCGGCAAAAGGGTGGAGGTATCTGACGTATTGCCAGGAAAGACAGAGAGTGAGAGCGGACAGCCTCTTTGCATCAGTCAACAGGCCGTAATTCACCTGCAACTTACCTTTTTTCTGTTTTTGACTATAGCCGCGCTTACCCAGCGGGCACGCTGGCCTTCGAAATAGCTGGAAGACAAGTCATACACGACCTGATCACCGGGTTTCAGGTGTCGTTTGGCCAGTTTTTTCTCGATGATGTCCTGGCGTTCATACAGCCAATCCATGGCCGTATAAAGATCGCCCTCGCGGGTGCCGATATCCAGCGCTTCCCCAAGCGTGGCGTTTTTCCAGCTACGAGAAAAGGCCAACTGGCTTTCGGGATTCAGTATCCGGGATGCCACCATGGCAACCACCCGATCTTGCTCTTTGCCGCGGCGACTGGCGATCAGAGAATGAAAACCCAGTTTTCTCATGGACTGATTAATTCAGGATAAAATTTACATCCAGCTTACTCAATATTTTTCTTGAGTTAAATGATGTCCGGTTTGCCATAAGTACGGATGCAATGCCTTTTTCTGGATATATGCGCATTTCACTGTGAAATCCTGCCCCACCTCCTTCTTTGTAATAATAAGTGACATCTTTTAATGTACCTATATGCCACCCAAGCGTCATATTAATTTCTTCGCCTGAAATTATTGTTTGTTTAGAGTAGAGTAATTTTTTTGATTTTTCTCCGAGCAATTTTGATTGATCGGCAAGTAGATCCTGCAATATTTTGCTAAAAGCCGTAGCAGAACCGAAAACCCCTCCAAATGAAGGGCCATTTAAATATACATTTTTAATATGTAGCCAACCTCCTTCATAGTTTCCCAATACATTTTTATCTATGAAAAACCGGCCAAATAAATTCATCAACGACCATTTCTTTAAGTACCCTTTCGTATGATTTTGTTTGTTTGGAATCAAAAAACCAATCTCATCCGGGGTTAGCGACAACACTTCAAAAATATTATTAGTCACATAATCTGTATATTTTTTACCACTTATCTTTTCAATCAGCTTGCCAAGCAACCAATATCCAATATTTGAGTAAAGATACTTCTCTCCTGGCCGTGTATCTGAACTCGAATGCTCCTTAAGAACCTGGGCTAGCGCTCTATTCTCATCAAAGTCACCGTGCCTTTCAGTAAGATGAACCCACTTGAGAGGCATTGGATTTGGTATACCCGACGTGTGGTTCAATAACAACCTAATTGTGATGCCGGAATTAAATGGATGTTCAACATATTTTGATATTTTGTTATCTATATTGATTTTATTTCGTTCAGCCAGTTGAAGCACTGCAAGTGCAGTTATCGTTTTCGTCATTGAAAAGGCCGCCATTGTATGGCTTAAACTCAGTGGCATATTCTCTTTAATATCAGATAGGCCGGCACTGTGTTCAAAAATCGTCGCATTTTTATTAACAACAACATATTGAACCCCTGGGTCAAATGGCCCTGATATTTTATTTAGAATTTTCACGGCCTTCTCATTTTTCAATTCCTTTGCAGAAAGCGTTGCAGAAAAACCTGTCACCATAGCTACGATAATCAGACTTGCCAATATCTTCAAAACTCACCTACATCTTGCTTTAAAATATAACACTTCATCAAATCATCGGCAGGCCGTATCGTTGTTTGAATTGTGCTAACGTAACTACGTGAAGAGCGCAACTCAAACAACCCGAAGGGACTGTCTGAGTGAATTTGTTTTGTTTGTCTTTTATTCATGAAATAATTTACTTATTGTTTTTATGCTCCAGTCTGGATTAAGTGTTAGCATGTTGTGGCCCATATTCTCTGCTTTTACATGAACAGTTTGTTTTGGTAGCTTTTGAATATGGTATTTCTCCTGAAACTCGTAACCAAAAAAACTGCATTCGCTACTAATCAGCATTAAGTCACCAACATACTCAGATATGTATTTTGTTAAATCATATGTAAATAAATCTGGATTATCTATTATCGGCTTCAACATATTATTAAATGCCTCATAACCACCTCGCTTAAATATGTTTGGTGGCATTGATTGTCCTTCACACTGATATGGTGCTCCTGGTTTATTTTGATTTAACATTTTCGTCATTACATAATCATAACCTTCGTGACCATCTTCCTTTTTAACAAAAGGATAAACTGACAAATATCCGATGAGGGTCATTAAATCCGAAAATGATTGTAATGCCTTCATTTTTTTGACAAAAGCCTTTGCTGACTCCTGGTCAAGCATCCCAGGTTCCACAATAACAGCTTGTGACACCATCTCTGGGTATTTCGATAAATAGCCAACGACAAGCATTCCACCCCATGAGTGCCCAATGAGCCTTACTTTGCCATTTTTTGAAAAGTGCTTGATGATTAAATGCAAATCATCCAAGTTTTTTTCTAGCGTAAGATCTTCTGCCTTATTTACTCTGGGAGATAACCCACTTCCTCTTTGGTCATAAAATATTACTCGGTGACTTTGAGATAATTGCTTCAATGATTTCAGATATTTATAATCACCACCAGGGCCACCATGAACGACAACAACTGCTGGCGCTTCAATTCTACCAAACACTTCAGTATGAAATTTATATCCATTTATTTCTGTGAAAGAAATAGATTTATCAAACTGAATTGTTCTTGGTACCTGAACACACGACACCAACCCCAGTAAAAGAAAAAGGCCAATTATGATTTTTTTGATCTTAATGCTTCATTCCTCCAGCACAACTCCATTTTAATTATCACCTGAACCGTGCTAACGATAAGTGCCAGCAACATAAAAAGGCATTCATCTTTAACCGTCATTTTTGAGTAAAAAACTATGCCACCAAGCATGCTGATCTCATTCAACAAAAAATAGGCATTAGGCCAACAGATAATGCCTCCTCCAATATCGCTGCGGCCTTTATGTCTTTCATAAACATCTACATCGAAACCTTTTTTCAATGCAATTGCAGGACTTAAACCTGAATTCGTGGTTTCAGGTTAAATTTAAGGAGCGGGCCATGCCCGCGAAAAGCAACAAAAAAACAAGCTGAGGGAGCAGCTGAAGCCCTTCTCACAAAATCTAAATCTTCTATCTCTGTGGTGAAATACAGGCCTATCGCGGGCATGGCCCGCTCCTACACTCAATGGGTTTCTCTGCCCCTACTGTGAAAAATTTGTAACTACTCAGCCCGAAACGTCCACAATCTATTGAATAACGGATAGATTGTGATATAACCTCCACAGCCATGCAACCCCTACCCGATCTAAAGAGTCTCAGCCACACAGAAAAAGATGAGTTGA
>JALTPW010000224.1 GCA_026999335.1 Chromatiales bacterium | reverse complement strand
TAGTGAAAGTCATAAAAATTTCCTCGGAAACAGGATCCGTGTTTCTCTTTCGCTTTCGTTATATTTGTAAGAGATAGAGAGACACGAGTGATTCCATATCAGTTGGCCGTCACCGTGAACGCGACCTGCATACCTTCGTGGTAATGCGATTCCTGCTCATCCTCATCCCAGATATTGCAAATCAACACGTAGTTGCCGGGTTTGAGATCCATTGAGCTGACGTGCACATCAGTGCCAACCTTTATGCCTTCGATTTCACCGATAATTTCGATGTCTGCGCCGTTTTCATCGATCTGCTGTGAATCACTTGGCAATGCATCCGGGGCCAGATCGGTTTTGACAACGACAAACTCGTGGACATCATCCGGGCCCTTGTTGGTCACACGGAAGTTGATGTTACCGGCCTTGACGGTGGTTTTATCCAGTGAAATGCTCCACTCTTCCAGACTGACATTGACGGTTTCGGCGCTGAGCACCGGGGCATAGCGCAGGGTAATGTGGCCGCTGGTTCCGGCGGCATCGTAATAACTGAGAATTTGTATTTTATACTGTACGGTGCCGGTATCGATGGCGTAGACGCGGTAGTTGGGCCACAGTTTGCTGTTGTCCTGGAGGCCGTAGGCATACCAGGTATTATCTTTGAAGACGCCACCTGCGCTGTCCTGTCCGTACATTCCGCTAATGTCCGTGCCACTGGGGCTGGCCGTGCCGCTGACATAGCCGGCAATACCTGTGGTATCAAACGGGCCAAAGACGCCCCCATTGCCACTCCCGGAGACACCGCCGTTAATCCAGATATTCCACGCCTGACCGGCAACTTCCACCTTGATGTCCCAGTTGGCAGCGGCCGTGATGCAATCCACTTCCGCTGCCGTATCGATGTCAAAACATTTGCTGCCACCGGCAGTGCCAATGGCGGCTGTCCATGTCGTTTCTGTATCTGAAAACGCGCTATCCGCTGTATCCTGAATGAACAGTTCCAGGGTGATGTCATGGCTGGCCTGCACAATGTCGGTGACGTGGAATTTGGCATAGCTGTCAGCCGCTGCCGACTTGATCAACCACCATTGGTTCGGATTGGCGGAAACGGTGTGGTTCGGTGGGCCGCTATAAAGCCACCAACCCTCGCTGCTGCCATCGCCTTTGATGTAAGGGATATTGCGATCCTCCGCAAAAGAGAGACCGTCGGTGCTGGTGACGCCATCGAACGCCGGCCGTTCGCTGTCGGCTGTGGCATTGGTAAATACCGCAGTATCAGGGTCACTCGCGGTGTCATAAAAATCATCCTGGGCGTCGGCTATGGCCCCTTTAACCGCGCTTGGTCCTGAGACGCCACTGTTGAGTTTGATATTGCTGCGCTTGAAGGCGATATGCCAATCCTCAGAGGCGGCTGCTTCGCTGTCGGTTAACTCAGCCACCTGACCACTGTCCAGATTAAAATAAGTGTACTTGTTCTTCGGCTCGTCCGGCTTCGCACCGAATCCCCCCGCCGTGGCATCGAGTTGTACCGATCC
>JALTPW010000223.1 GCA_026999335.1 Chromatiales bacterium | reverse complement strand
CAGCACCACGCTGGTCATGGTCTGCCAACGGGTTGCGCCCAGTGCCAGTGAGCCGCGTACCAGATGTTGCGGCACGCTGAACAGGGCATCTTCGGCGATAGAAAAAATGGTGGGGATGACCGCAAAGCCCATGATCAGGCCAACCACCAGTGCGTTGCGCTGGTCGTAGTTCAGGCCCCATTCATTGCTCATGTAACTGCGCATATCGCCGTTGAAAAACAGGTTTTCGATGGGGGAACTCAGCTGCATCGAGAGCCAGATTAAAAACAGTACCACCGGCACCAGCAGCGCGGCTTCCCAGCCTTCGTAAATCGATTTGTTGGGCATAAAACCCCATAACCAGGCGCACAGCAGGAAGCCGACAGGCAGGATCAGCAGCAGGGTGAAGATGCCGGCGAGGTGGGTTTCGACATAGGGTGCCAGCCACAGGCCGGCAAGAAAGCCGAGGATAACCGTGGGCAGTGCTTCCATGATTTCGATGGCCGGTTTCACTGTCCGGCGCATGCGCGGAGCCATGAACTGGGCGGTAAACATGGCTCCCAAAATGGCGATGGGCACGGCGAACAGCATGGCATAAAACGCGGCCTTGATGGTGCCGAAGGACAATGGCATCAAGCTGAATTTGGGTTCAAAATCGTTGGTTGAGGCGGAGGACTGCCAGATGTAGTCCGGCTCATCGTAACCCTCATACCAGATTTTTCCCCACAGCACGTCCCAGGAAATTTCCGGGTATTCGTTGTGCACGTCATACAGGTGGATCTGGTTTTTGGCATCGCTGACGATCAGGTTCTGCGCCCGTGCTGACCAGGCCATCTGTTCAATTGCGGCGTTAGCCGAGTTGATGTGTGCCAGTGTTCTTTGTGAGGTGGAATAATAAAGCGTGATGTCGCCTTTGGTGTCGGACACCGCAAAACCCTTGCGTTGTTGCTCGGTGGCGATGTAGGTGACGGTCTGCTGGTTTTTATGAAAGTTACGGATGAAGGCCAGTTCTCTGCCGCCGTCTTTTCGCACTGACATCCATTGCTGTACTTCGCCGTTGTCCAGTCCGACCATCAGCGAGTTGCCGCCGAGCAGCAGTTGCAGGCGGCTGATCTCGTGTTTGAATTGATACTCTGCGGTATCGCCATCAAAGCCGTCTTCGTCCAGTGAATAATCGATCAGTGTGCCACCTTTGATAGCGGCATATAAATGGCCCAGCGTCGGGGTCAGTGCGATGGAGGTGACCGGGTTTTCCAGTGCCAGTTCTGACCGTGATTCCAGTTCGGTGCTGATTTCACCGCTGATAAAAGACTCTTCGCGCAGGTAGCGTGCGGATACCAGGCGGTTATCATCGGTGGCGGCTGCCAGCCCTGCGCCGTCATCATTTAACTGGATAACGATGTGGCTTAACGCGTGGTCGGATTCATCCAGTACCAGCGGTTCTTCACCCAGAGGGTATTCAAGTCGGGGAGTAACTGTGCGGGTGTCGTCGGGGTAGCTCAGGTCGAACTTGTAGCGCACTGCCATCGCGGAACCATT
>JALTPW010000222.1 GCA_026999335.1 Chromatiales bacterium | reverse complement strand
CTGATTGTCGATGGAATCAATTCTGGGGAAAGATTAATCAGTATGGGTATCCATTGATGGTATGAGATGCGCTTGAATGGAGGGCTTAAAGATATACATCATATTGAGAGCGCACCCAGTTCGAGTATCTCCTGTCAGAAAGGCAATTGGAATTCTGGCGGTGGGCGAAGAAGCAAGGGGAGTTCTCGCGCAGAACAGCCATTGATGCCCTTGGCTTTGCGCCAAGAACGGTTGAAGACATTATCAAAAAATTGTTTAATATGAAAAAATTTCAACGTCTGGGGCAGGGGCGGTCAACTCGTTATCGCGTTATAGATCACTCTCTGTAAACAGGCCCAAGGTGATCGCCAATGAGCACCACCAAAACCACATCAAGTAACGAAGAGCAGGATAGAGTAGTAAATAGGCACCACTGAAGATCATTGGAATAAATGTGATGAATGTTAATTTAAGGGGCGAATGTTGAAAACTGTAGTCAAAAAATGGTTTCGCGATAAAGACTCTGGATTTCTCGACAACGGAGGCGGCCCAGACATAATGGTACGCAAGGCCGATCTTGTTAACTGTCAGTTTTTGAAAGTTGGCGTAACCGTTGAGTTTGAATGTCACCCAGATAAGCGGGGATTAATTGCTAAAAAGGTCAAGATTACGCATCAGAACAAATCAAGCGGGCAACATAGTGGCAAACGAAACACAAAGCCATTTCGACCTGGAGTCATGACATAAACCGAAATAAATTTCGGAACTCGTTACGTTCGCTTATGGCCGTTAATTGCCACTGATAAGTAATTAGGAATTCCGGAAGGAATTCCGGGGACACGATACTTAGTTCAGATATCTGGCTCTGCCGGCAGAGTCTCCAAGATAATGTAGTGAGATATCCAACGGCAAATAACATTGGACATGATGTCTTCGGAAAATCCTCTACTTTACTGATGTTTCCTCAGTTGATGGCAGTCTGATCGGGTAATTTTGGGGATACAATGCACAATTATCAGCTTTGCTATTTCCAAATCTTATTCCAAGCGTCAAACTCGGAGGGCCTCAATCTATAACGTGCAATATTCCCCTCGTGCAAACTCATGAGTTCCGTTTCAACAACTTCAACAAAACGCGCCTGATCATCTTTTTTTACATTTTGTCCTGCATATTGCTTGATTGCTGCTAAATGCTCATAGACCCAAATAAACACATCTCGCAATCGTTCGAGACGATTCAGCTCATACACACCCAGAATTTCATCAACATAGGCCCGCTCTGGCATATCTACAAAAGAAAGTGGACTCAGGTTCTCTCGAATCAACGGAATATTTGTAGCCAGACGTGAAACACGCTTGTTCACATCTTCAAATGGCTGCAACAAGGTGTACCATGACAAAGAAGGCCTGCCCAAATGGATCGGCAATCGCTGCTGCGGTATCGAGAACCGCCTGGAAGCACTCTTCGATCAATTGTGGTATTTCTAATGGATGGTAAACCGTTCCTCCAATCCCAACAGCCAGGTTGCGCAAACGGCTACATGCCTGAGGATCCACAAGCAGGTTATCCGCAAGCAAGGCATGCAAATTAAGAATGGTGTAGTGGTTAAAGCCCGTCTCTTCGGCCTGATCGACCAACAGCTCAATAGCCGCTTTGTGGGATCTGCTTTGGCATGATCTGTTGTTATGGCGCAATTGCGCGAATCGTGCCATATAAAAAATATCGTGCCACATTAGCGCTCTTCGCGACACTTTATATGGTGTAATATATGCCGCAATAAAAACCCATGATCCCTGCACTCAATCTGACCGCTTATCGCTCTGCGCCAGTCCGGTGCCGCTTGTGATCTTTTGCAATAAACACACTACGCCCGTCTTTGCTGGTGGGCGCAGCCCCTCCACAGAGACGGACGCCATGAATATGGCGTGCGACCCAATGTCATTAAGTTAAGCCTGATATCCTACTTATTGTCGGTTGGTGGTGATGCAGGAATCCCAACATTGTTGGTTTCGTTGGGGTTCGCAAGCTCACCACCAACCTACAAAACAGTCATAACGTTGTTAATTTAATGACATTGGTGTGCGACCCATTTCCACCTGAGCCACCCACCCATTGCCAGACCACCTGGCCCAGGGATACAGCCTCAACGAACACCGGTTGGCCCGGCATAATTGAACGCATCATATTTATCGCTAGACGCTATTCTTTCCGGCCTAAATTCCTTTTTCTTTTAGTTTGTGCCTTTTAACAATTTTCAGCTTTCTGCTGTAGGGACTATCGCTGCCTGGGTGCAACTGTTGGGCAGTGTCCACATAAATTAAGGATTGTGTATTTTGTGGCGCTACATGCCTTAATCTGATGATTGTTTAAAGGCATATTGGTTTTTTGCTCAGGGCAGCGATGTCCAACTTAGCCGTTCATGCACAGTATGGGTAATAAAATCTGCCAGATGATCGTAGCTGAATGAGCGGGCGAGGGGTGTTGGATCCAGGTTATTTTTATCATGCAGGCAGTTGCGCAGCTGCGCAGTGGTGCGAAAGAAACGGCAGTATTCATCCCAGTGCGGGGGCTCGGCAATGTGGCGGCAGTCGAATACCACCGGTATGCTGCCGCAGGCGGCGGCTTCCACCAGTCGCTGGGAATTGACTTCGAAGGGATGGCAGATGAAGGCATAGCGGGCTGAATTGTAGGCGCGCGCCACGGCCTCGCCGTGTGGCAGCTCACCGCGGAAGTAGGGGCGCACGAGCGGGTCATCCTGCCAGCCGCGACCGTAGACTTCGACGGGAATGTCCGCCTCACGGCACAGCCATTGCAGGGTGACATCACGCACCGCATAGTGGAACAGATCCCAGTAAACCCGATGGTAATCGAGGCCCCAGCGCCGGCTCAATGGCCGCAGGAAGGTCTCGTCGACAGGTTCGCCGGCTTCCATGCGTGCGATGATGTCCTGCAAGGCACCATTCTCGCTGGGGCTTTTCCGCAGCCGGTCACGATAGGCGGAGCCGATGAAGACGATCTTGTTTTCCCGTTTCACGTCATAGGCCGTATTGAAGATCTCTTTATCAATGCAGAAATGCTGCCGCCGAACCTCTGGACAGCCACAGTGCAGCAGATAGTCATCGAAATTTTGTGTCAGGGAGAGTGTCGTATCACGTTCCCGCCAGAGCAGGGTACTCCCTCGGGTGATGGTGGGCATGGGATCCTGCCACCAGGAAAAATAGAATACGTCGGGATGCAGGTATTGCGTATTCAGGGCATTGATGTTGAAGACAATGTGAGGATTGAAGGCCGCCTGGGCCTTGATATGCAGGTAGCTATCGAGCAGCTGCATGTCGTTTTCCTCCATACATAGAAAGACTTCGTGGCCCTGTTTTTCCAGGGCCCGGGCCAGCTGGCGGGAACAGTGTTGCATCACGGTTGTCAGTCGGCTCGATTTGAGCAGGATGCGTAACGGTACATTTCTGTCGAATTCTGGCCGCTGGTTTTTCAGCTGTTGCTGGATTTGGGCCGTGAGCATCTTTCGCCGCTGGACGATATTTTTCAGCGTTTGCTCGAATACCCGGCTGATCTCGCTGATGAAATTGCCGGGCGTACCGTCCGGGAAAATGAGTTGGGTTGGCAGTTGATAGGGCAACTTGATCAATCGGCTCTCGACTTGCTCAAAGGGTAGGCTGATCATGTTTTCCAGTGCATCCGCCTGCGGTGGCCCATCGTAGAAACAAACCTGCAGTGCGGTGATGCTGGGATGTGTGGTGGGCACCTGATCACGCCGGGCGGCGGTTCTGTAGGCCTGTTGATAGTCGAAGAAATAGAGATTGCCGTCAGGCACTGTGATGTCGGCGGTGCGCGGTGGCTGTGTGATCTCTGTGATGTGCTGGCACGGCATGTTCATTTTTGTTGTTCTCGTAGTGTTGTCTTGCTTCGTTTCTGTGGGAATGATGGCTGCTTGTTTTGGCGTCAGGCCGGGAATTTCTCTTCGTAGTCTTCGCGGGCCTGCTGGAATTCCCGCATTTGCCCAATGTCGATCCAGTATTCGTGAATGGGGAAACTGCCCACGGGCATACCCTGTTCGAGCATGCGGTTGAGCAGATCCGGCATGTCCAGATAGCGGCCGTGCGGGATTAGCGCCAGGGCCTCCGGGTTGAGCATGTAGATGCCGGCATTGACGTGCACGCGATGGCTGGGTTTTTCCAGCATGCCGGTGACTCTGTGACCGTCCAGGTCGACCACCCCGTAGGGAATCTGGTGGGCGTATTCGCGTACGCAAAGGGTGGCCGCGGAGGCCTGTTTCTGGTGAAAACGCAGCAGACGCACAAAATCCACCTGGGTGAGCAGGTCGCCGTTCATGACGAAGAAGGGTGCGTCCGGTTGCACCGGCAGCAGGCTGAGGGCGCCGGCGGTGCCCATGCGCTCCTTTTCCTCTACATAGGTAATCTCTACGCCCCACTGGCTGCCGTCGCCGAAATGCTCACGGATCATGTCGCCCTTGTAGTTGATACACAGATAGAGGCGGTGGAAGCCGTGGCTGGCGAAGTTTTCAACAATGGTTTCGAGAATGGGTTTGGAACCCACCTGCAACAGAGGCTTGGGACGGGTCTGGGTCAGTGGCCGCAGGCGTGAGCCCAGGCCGCCGACCATCAGCACCACGGCGTTGTCGTGGCGGGGTTCCTGCGGTGGCTGAAAGCGGGTGAGGCCGACAATGCAGCCCTTGGCATCGAGCAGGGGCAGATGGCCGAGGCTGTGGCGCTGCATGGTGCGTTGCCAGAGCAGTCCGTCTTCGTTGACCAGACCGGTGATGGGGGTGTCGTTCATGAATTTTTCCACCGGCGTGTCCAGGCCCTCGCCGCGCAGCAGGGCGCGGCGGATATCGCCATCGGTGACGGTGCCACGCAGGTGGCAGCCATCGTCCACCACCAGGGCGATCTGCATGCGGCCGTGGTCGATGACCTCGAGCACTGTCTTCATGCTGGCAGAGGAGGGGACGGCAATAGGTTTCCAGTTATTCATGGGGCTGGTTTCACAGGCGTCAATGAATCGTTGTTGATGTCGTTGTTGCGGAAATATGCAAGTTGGATGCCAACAGATGATGCGGGCGGAGAAAAGGTGTTATTCACTTAAGGAGCGATAGCAGGATGCGGTAGTTTTGCCGACTACGCTTTCCTTTGCGGGGGGCTTTTTGAGTCAGCACTGAGTGAACCAAGTACATGTGCGAATGTCAGAATGTCA
>JALTPW010000221.1 GCA_026999335.1 Chromatiales bacterium | reverse complement strand
GCTGGCGGGTGTTGGACTCCCTCAGCACTCTGGCCTTCGCCTATCCCAAGCGCGCCAAATTCTTCCGTAGCGAGCTGGAGCAATACCTGTTGCTGACACGCGAGGAATCCCTCGATCCACTCACCATCAAGGGCTCCTACGCCGGCGCCATGGGCAAGGCACAGTTCATCTCCAGCAGCTACCGCCACTATGCCGTGGATTTCGACGGCGATGGCAAGCGTGACCTGTGGCACAACACCACAGACGCCATCGGCAGCGTGGCCAATTACTTCAAGCGCCACAAGTGGCAACCGGGCAAACCCGTGGGCAGCTACGCCATGGTCGGCAGCGACCGTGTCACAAGCCTGCTCGAAGCCGGTATCAAGCCGCACACCACGGTGAAGGAATTCCGCCAGCAGGGCGTCACCTCACTGACCCCACTGCCCCCCGAGGCCCCCGCCGCACTCATTGCCTTCGAAAAGAAAGACGGTCAATCCGACTACTGGCTGGGGTTGAATAATTTCTACACCATCACCCGCTACAACCACAGCCCACTGTATGCCATGGCGGTGTATCAACTGGGTCAGGCCATCAGCGCAGAGCGTGATGGCTAAGGCTGGCATGTACCTCTCCCAGCGTAAAAGCAGTCCTTCAGACCGCGCTTGCGGTCATGCCCCCGGGTTCGGCGCGGCCCGGGGGTGGCGCATGCCTCACCGGTTACTCGGTCTTGTCGGCACACTACTGCTCAGCGCCTGCGGCTCCCTGGATATACAAGATGGCGCCCCGGATCGCCACGTCGATGCCAGCGGCATCGCCGACGCCGTGCCAAAAACCGAACCTTACAGCAAGTACGGCAACCCGCGTTCCTATCAGGTAGCCGGCAAGACCTATTACGTACTCGACGATCACAGGGGCTATCAACAACGCGGCCAGGCCTCATGGTACGGCACCAAATTCCACGGCCGGCGCACCTCCAGCGGCGAACCCTACGACATGTACGCCATGACCGCCGCGCACAAGACCCTGCCCATTCCGTCCTACGTGGAGGTCACCAACCTGGAAAACGGCCGCAAGGCCATCCTGCGTGTCAATGATCGCGGCCCCTTCATCGACGGCCGCATCATCGACCTTTCCTATGTGGCGGCGAAAAAGCTGGGCGTGTATACCTCCGGCACCGCCCGCGTGGATGTACGCGCCATTGATCTGCGCAAGTCCACCACAACACAGCCGGCAACAAGCCAGCCTGCCGGCAAGACAGGCAATGATCAGGTCTACCTGCAGGTAGGCGCCTTCGACGAGCGCGCCAATGCCGAACTCATGCTCTCGCGCCTGCTCAGCCTGACCAACGAGAACATACTCATCAACAACCAACAGCAGATCTACCGCGTGCGCATCGGCCCGTTGACCTCGGAACAGGCCGCCCGGCAGCTCGCCTCCCACCTCTCGCCGCACGGCATTGACCGCACGCATATCGTCAAGGAATAGGCGACAGAAGACAGCTGGCCCAAACCCCTTTCTGGTCTACACAGGAGAAATAGAG
>JALTPW010000220.1 GCA_026999335.1 Chromatiales bacterium | reverse complement strand
GTCAGCAGGAAGGTCTCTCGCGACACCAGCTGGAATCGGCCACCCATGCCCACCTTTGGCGCCCGCCAAGCGTAGAGGGCCAGCGAACCGCCGATCACCACCACCAGGAAGCCAAGAATGAATACGCCACGTTCGGGATCAGTGGCAAAGGCGTGCACCGAGGTCAACACACCGGAGCGCACCAGAAAGGTACCCAACAGACTCAGCGAAAAGGCGAGGATGGCTAGCAGAACCGTCCAGTTTTTGAAGCCGCCGCGCTTTTCGGTCACCGCCAGCGAATGCACCAATGCGGTACCCACCAGCCATGGCATGAAGGAGGCGTTCTCGACCGGATCCCAGAACCACCAGCCGCCCCAGCCCAGTTCGTAATAGGCCCACCAGCTGCCCAGAGAGATGCCGAGGGTGAGAAAGACCCACGCCACAGTGGTCCAGGGGCGCGACCAGCGCGCCCAGGTGGCGTCCATGTGGCCGCCCAGCAAGGCCGCAATGGCAAAGGCGAA
Source organism: Chromatiales bacterium (assembly GCA_026999335.1). Lineage (GTDB taxonomy): Bacteria > Pseudomonadota > Gammaproteobacteria > SZUA-152 > SZUA-152 > DRQN01. The sequence continues at coordinate 4,710 of JALTPW010000220.1, read as the reverse complement.
GGCGACGGAAAAGCCCACATAGCCGATATACAACAACGGCGGATGAATGATCAGCCCCGGATCCTGCAACAACGGGTTGAGGTCGCGACCGTCCAGCGCCGCCGGCAGCATGCGGTCGAAGGGATTGGAGGTGAACAGCGTGAAGAGCAGGAAGCCCACCGAGATCAGGCCCATGACACCGATCACGCGCGACACCATCTCCAGCGGCAGATTACGCGAGTAGTGTGCCACCGCCAGCGTCCACACCCCCAGCAACAGTGCCCACAGCAACAATGAGCCCTCATGACCACCCCAGACAGCCGCAATCCGATACTGGAGAGGCAGCATGGAATTGGACACCGAGACGACATATTTCACCGAAAAATCACTGACGATAAAAGAATAGGTCAGACAGCCAAAGGCCACGGCAACAAAAACGAAGTAGGCCTGCGCTGACGGCCGTGCCAGTTCCATCCAGGAGCGGATACCCAGCTGTGCGCCGGCGATGGAAACAACCCCTTGCACCAGAGCCACACACAGCGCCAAAATGAGCGCAAAATTTCCAATTTCTGGAATCATAGGTTGCTTACCTTGCCTTTGTTTTAAATTTGTCGGTCGGGGATCAAGATCGAAATATGCCGTATTTCCGCACTGTTTATGGCGTCTGCGGAACGCTCACTGCTCCTTCCGACTGCCCATATTGCTGCTTGAGTTTCTCGCCTTCTTCCAGCATATCGGCCACCTCCGCCGGCATGTAGTTTTCATCGTGTTTGGCCAACACCTCGCTGGCAGCAAAGACCTTGCCCTGCATCTTGCCCTGTGCCACCACGCCCTGCCCTTCCTCGAACAAATCCGGCAGGATACCAGTAAAGGTCACCGGGATGGTATTAGCGCTGTCGGTCACCTCAAAATGTACCGTCAGGCCATCATCTTCGCGCCTCAGGCTATCTTCCACCACCAAGCCGCCGAGGCGGAAAGTCTGATCCTTGGGAGCATCGCCGGCCAGCACATCGGTGGGACTGATATACAGGGCCAGGTTACTGTTCAGTGCATTCAGTACCAGCCAGACCGCCACACCCAGGCCAGCCAAACCCACCAAGATAAACGCCATACGCTTGTGCCGTGTTTTCATGCTATTTAATCCTTAATTTGTATATTCTGCACGCGCCTCGGCGCAATAAAACCCTGCTATCGCAGCAGCGGGACACCACAGGAGCGCCCGAAGGGTTGATCTGTCAACGTCCATGGCTGCGTTGCTCCTCTTGCAAAGGGCTACGGCCATTCGCTGCAAAGTGCGCCTTGCCCTGAACGCCGACAGACCAACTGCATCCGTGTTATTGCCTTGATGGAGCACTAGCCAACCGTGCCAAACGCTTTTCCACCGTGCGCTTGCCGCGTATCACGGCAATCACTTCAATCATCATTAACAGAGCGGTAACCGCATAAGAGACCCAGATATAGAAGCCGTGTCCACCCATGGCAAAGAACTCACTCATTTCCGTTCACCCTTCTCATCCTTTTCGCCGCTCGCTTCAGCACCGAACAATTCCATCACCCAGGATGTCTGACGCTCTCTTTCCAAAATAATTCGCCTCACACGCATCAAAACAATGACAATGGTGTACATCCAAAAGGCAAAGGTCATGATCAGCATGGTCGTCAGCATGATCGTTGCCATCTTCGGCGCCATGGTGGGACTGACGGAAGCGCCCTGGTGCAGGGTGTTCCACCACTGCACAGAAAAATAGATGATGGGTAGATTGATCACACCGACAATCGCCAGCAGGCCCGAGGCCTTGGCGGCGCGGCGTGGATCGTCGATGGCAGATTGTAGAGAAATAAAGCCGATATATAGGAACAGCAGGATCAGTTCAGACGTCAGGCGCGCATCCCATACCCAGTAGGTGCCCCAGGTGGGCTTGCCCCAGAAGGCGCCGGTCCACAGGGCAAGGAAGGTAAACATGGCCCCGGTAGGTGCCAGCGCGGAGGCCATCATGTCGGCCAGGCGTACCTTCCAAGCCAGACCGATAATGGCGTAGATCGCCATCACCAGATAGATCAGCATGGACATCCAGGCCGCCGGTACGTGAATGTAGATAATACGGTAGCTCTCGCCCTGCTTGTAGTCCGTGGGGGCGACAAAGAAGCTGAGATAGAGTCCCACCAGCAACAGCGCGATGGTCAGACCCCAAAACCAGGGAATCACCTTGCCGGCCAGCGGATAAAAGTTCTTTGGCGCGGAAAAATGGTACCACGCGATGGAATCCTTCAAAGCCATTGATCACTCTCCGCAACCCGCCGTGGCAGGCCACTGACATTATTATTCGATAATTTGTTATTCAACGCTGATACGCAGCGCCGCCGCAGTAGCCAGTGGTGTGGTCAGCAGCGCCATCACCAGAAAAGCACCCAACAGGGACAGATGCCCCTCGTAATCCATCCCGGAAATGCCGGCATCCACCGCCCCGGTGCCAAAAATCAGCACGGGAATATACAACGGCAGCACCAGCAGGGAAACCAGCACGCCGCCACCGCGCACGCCCAAGGTCAACGCTGCACCCGTGGCGCCGATCAGGCTCAGTACTGGCGTGCCCAGCAGCAGGGTCACCATCAACAAGCCGATGGCCTCGCCCTCCAGCCCCAGCTGCATACCCAGCAGCGGCGACAGCAGCACCAGCGGCAAGCCCGACACCAGCCAATGTGCCAACACCTTGCCCAATACCAGCATGGACAGCGGATGCGGCAGCAACAACGTCTGCTCCAGACTGCCGTCCTGGTGATCGTCGGCAAACATACGCCCCAATGACAGCATGGTGGCCAGCAGTGCCGCCACCCAGATCACGCCGGGGGCAATGCCACGCAGTACGGCCATCTCCGGGCTCACGCCCAGGGGGAACAAACTCACCACGATAACGAAGAAAAACAGACTGGTCAGCACATCGGCACGACGCCGCATGGCCAGGGTCAGGTCACGCACCAGCATGGCGCGCCATGCCGCGAACAGGCCTCTCTGCCTTCCTGATGTCAGGACGCCGTCACTCATGAGTTCAGCGCATCCAGATTCACTTCACGCACCGCGCCGGCGCGAATGTCCACTGCCTGATGGGTGGTGAACATGGCCATGCCGCCCTTCTGCAAATGGGCCTCGATGAGCTTGGCCAACTGATCCACCGCGCCCACATCCAGCGCGGTGAAAGGCTCGTCCAACACCCACAGGCTGGCTTGACTCAGCAACAGCCGGGCCAGCGCAACGCGGCGCTTCTGCCCCTGTGACAACACCTGCGTCGGCAAATCCTCACGGCCACCGAGACCAATGCGCTCAAGGGCGAGGTAAATATCGTCCTCACTGACAGCCAATCCCGACAGAGCACCGCCCAAGCGCAGATTCTCGAACGCTGTCAATTCGCCTTTGACACCGTTGAGGTGCCCCAGATAGGTCAGTTCGGCGTTGAATTCATCGCGCTGTGAACGGACATTCTTACCCTTCCACAACACCTCGCCCTCGGCCGGCTCCAGCAACCCGCAAACGGTGCGCAGCAGACTGGTCTTACCACTACCGTTTGACCCGCGCAGGTACAGGAGTTCCCCACCTTGCAGGGAAAATTTCAAACCTGTAAACAAACAGTGATCACCCCGTACACATTCAAGATCGCGGATTTCGAGCATCCCGCATTATTCCTCTGGTGGCCAACGCTGAAAGCCGCTAAGTTTAGCACTGTTCAGCAATGCGTCTCTACTGTGCAGAACGCATGGCCAGGGCAACCGCGTATAAATCAATGAGGAAACATAACCTTAGCGCGCTATTCATCATTCCATGCAGCCTTGTGACGCTTTTGGCTGATGGATATTTTGTGATGATGGCCGGGCCGTTGCCTTTACAAATACGACTTGCGCCTTGTTCCGCTACCGCATCAGCCTCATTAGGCGTTCCCAGCGTTTTGCAGGAGATAAGAGCCCGGACAAGACAAAGGGCTGATTTTCATCCGTCGTCTCTGCTTAATTAATCTTGGTTAGGCCGCCTTTGACCTCCACCATGGCATTGCCTTTGACGTCCACCGTGGTGGCTTTGACAACGATGCCACTGGGGGTCAGCTCGATACTGCTGCCACCCACCTTAAGTGTGATCACGTCAGCGGCCTTGATCATGACCGATTTGGCCTTTTTCTGGCTGGCCCGCGGGTGACCTTGACGGTAAGGTTTTCACCAATGCTGATGCTTTCACTCTTGCCGACCTCCTCCGTGCGGTTGCCGTCGATCCGGGTGGTCTCGCCATTCAGCACCACATTGTTCTGTTCTTTCTGGGCATGGATGAAGGTCTTTTCTTTAGTCCTTCTCATCCTCAAAACGCAGCCCGTTGAAACCACTGTCTTTGTGGATCCTGAGATAAAGGGTAACGTCCGAATGCCATTAAGTTAACAAAATGATGACTGTTTTGTAGGTTAGTGGTGAGCTTGCGAACCCCAACGAAACCAACAATGTTGGGATTCCTGTGTCACCATCAACCGAGAATAAGCAGGACATCAGGCTTAACTTAATGGCATTGGGTAACGTCCCCTTTTCCCTAGGCTTAACTTAATGGCATTGGGTAACGTCCCCTTTTCCCTCACTAAGAAATCGGCCCGAAAAGAGAAAAAGCTGAATAGCCGTTTAAGTCCGGGAGAAAAGAAAGACCGTAAACGCATGGCACAGGTTGCTGCTGTCTATACCGTACAAACACACATTCGTACAGGT
>JALTPW010000219.1 GCA_026999335.1 Chromatiales bacterium | reverse complement strand
AGGTGACATTGTACCCTGTGAAGGAAAAATATTCCCGAAATGGGGGGTAATGTTGTTCTTACAGATATGGATTACCCCGCCGCAATATAGTTCCTTGCGCACTATTGTGGCGTCTGAAGGCGCTCAATCGCCGGGCCGGCCTCCATCACGCCTGGACATATCCAGCAATATCCGTTCCATGCGCTGCAGGCGCTGCTCGATCTCTCCCGTATGCTCCTTGATCCAGTGCACCTCGCCGGCCTCGCCCTCTCCCTGCTCGCGATTGTATTTTTCATGCTCGGACTGCATGACGTCCAGCACCACGCCGATCATCATGTTGAGAAAGACGAATGCGGTAAGAAAAATGAAACTCAGGTAGAAAATCCAGCTCAGGGGATAGACGGCCATGGTCTCGTACATGACGTCCGTCCAGTCCTCGAAGGTGGCGACACGGAACAGGGTCAGCATGGCGATACTGATGTCACCCCACAGGGTTTCGTTGATATGTTCGAAGAAGAAGCTGCCGATGGCACCGTAGATATAGAAGATGATGAACATGAACAACACCACATAGGCCATGCGCGGGATGGCCTTGAGCAACGCATTCATGAGGATGCGCAGCTCGGGAATGATGGAGATCAGACGCAGCACGCGGAAGATGCGCAGCAGGCGCGCCAGCAGCACCATCTCACCCTCCTGTATGGGAATCAGGCTGGCGGTCACGATCACGAAATCGAAGACATTCCAACCCTGGCGGAAAAAGTCACGCAACCGTTTCTCCGCCATCATGCGGATCAGGATCTCGATGAGGAAGAACACCGTCACGCCCACGTCGAAGAACATCAGGATCCTCATCCAGCGCTCATCGATGTCATAGGTCCTGGCGCCGATGGTCAGCGCCGACAGGATGATGATGCTGATCACCACGAGCTCGAAGAGCTTGTTACTGCGAATGGCGACGAAACGCGACCGCCAGTCAGGCGCTGTCATGGTCATATCCGGTAACTCCAATCGTAAAATTCACACGAACAAACACGGCACATGAAAACCTCCCGGACAGCTCAACCGCGCGGATGATGGGCGGCGTGCAGGTCCTTGAGACGCTGACGGGCCACATGGGTATAGATCTGAGTGGTGGACAGGTCGCTGTGCCCCAACAGCATCTGCAGGGCGCGCAGATCGGCGCCGTGGTTCAGCAGATGGGTGGCGAAGGCATGGCGCAGGGTATGGGGCGACAGATGCCGCGTGATCCCCGCCTCCGCGGCATAGCGCTTGATGAGGTACCAGAAGGCCTGGCGCGTCATGGCCGCTCCGCGCCGGGTGACGAAAACGGCATCACTCTGCCGTCCCTTCATCAGGACGGTACGGCTTTCTTCCAGATAGCGCTCCAGCCACTCGATGGCCTCTTCTCCCAGGGGTACGATACGTTCCTTGTTGCCCTTGCCCGTGACGCGCACCACACCCTGGCGCAGGTTGATGCGCGGCAGGGAAAGGGCCACCAGTTCCGAGACGCGCAGGCCCGTGGCGTACATCAGTTCCAGCAT
>JALTPW010000218.1 GCA_026999335.1 Chromatiales bacterium | reverse complement strand
CGCAGCACTTCCTGCACCTGCATGACGTTGATGCCGTACTTTTCATTCTCCAGCCGGAAGGTGACCCAACGCAGTTCCTGCTCGACCCCGGCGCTATTGGCACTACTCACTGATGTGTTCATTAACCTCAACCCTGTCTCTGATTCGCTTAGTAACCTGTCAATGTATCGTCACATTCCGCCTACTCTGTAATCAAAAGCACGTTCCGTACCACATGCCACATAATGGACAATGGGACAGTGTTGCTGCGAAACGGATATATTCGAGTTGCTTGCCGCACCACAGAGGACACGGAGAACTCAAAAAATCAGGTCATTATTCAGTTTGAGGGTAGGAAATTGACCGGCAAACCACCTGTCCTATTTTGTGCGCACATGTCCTCTGGATGTGAAGCTAAGGGGTCATGAAGCTAAGGGGTCTGTGCAAGGGGGCGTCGGGTAACCGGCGTTCCTACTGCGATGCCCCTTAAGGCGCACTTGTCTTATATCTTGTACATAACCTCAGAGAAGTCTATACTTGTGCTACATCATGTACAAGTGGAGATATGAAATGCGAATCGTATCCTTTACCGAGGCACGAAATGGGCTGAAAACTGTTCTGGATCAGGTGGTTAATGACGCTGACTGTACTGTTATTACTCGCAGGGATAGCGAAGATGCCGTTGTAATGTCACTTGATTATTTCAACAGCCTGATGGAAACAGTGTATTTGCTAAGGTCTCCGGCAAACGCAGAACACCTACGGAAATCCATTGAGCAATATCGAGAAGGTAATGTTCAAGAGAGGGATTTATTGGATGGCTAGAAATTTGGCCTGGACTGAGGTCGGCTGGTCTGACTATATGTACTGGCAAAGTCAGGATAAGAAGACATTAAAGCGAATCAATAAGCTAACCGTTCATGTGCTAAGAACACCTTTTGAAGGTATAGGTAAACCGGAACCTTTAAAAGAAAACCTGTCAGGCTTTTGGTCTAGAAGAATAGATGACGCTCATAGGTTGGTTTATGCTGTTTCAGATACGCACGTAACAGTCATTTCATGTAGATATCACTATGAGTAAAAAAGCATTATAGAAGCTAAGGTTAAAGCTAAGAAAGCTGTAACTATTCAGCACATTCACTGATAAAAGCGGGCAGTTCACCTGCAAACAATAGCCTCAAAGCCTCGCTAGGATTCATTCCATTTTTACGACACGTCGAAAGATAACCACGAATCCGGCAAAATATATACGCCCCATCCATTGAGCGGAAGCAGCCCGAGATTTTCTGCTGGACTTTCGTCATGCGGATATCGTTTTCACCCAGGTTGTTGGTGAAGGGGACGATCTCGTTCTCCATGAATCGCAAGACATCATCCTCATAATCAATCAAACGCTCAAGAAGATTTCTTGCTTTGGAGCGTTTCATTCGTCCCCGTTTACCCTGAAGTTCCTTCCTTTGGATGGCAAATTATCCCTTATTTATCATAAAGATAAATAAAAATGGGGTTCAAAGCTCTGTCTACACTTTTATTGTCTTCAGTAA
>JALTPW010000217.1 GCA_026999335.1 Chromatiales bacterium | reverse complement strand
CGCTAGCCTGCATTTCTTGTGTTACCCAGTTCGCCATTTGAATTCCTCCACAAAAACTTGACTTAAGCTGGGGTTGTAGTTTAACTTAAATTCATATCTTATTGAAATTTATATGAAAGATGTGGGTAATGGAGAGGCGAAACTATCACCCTGCGCACACTGCTGCAGAGCCGGCATGGTGAAGAGATCCTGCTCATGGGCGAACTCCTGGAAACCCTGCCCAGCAGTGACGATACCCTCAAGGCCTTCACCGGCGGCCTGCTGGGTGCCTCCCGGGCCCGGGGTCAAGGGTATCTCCAGGCCCTGCAGGTGTACAACGACAGCCTGGTGCAGTGGAAAAACGCCCGCAAAAAACAGCGCAACAAAATCAAGATAGAAAAAGTGCAACCGGCCCACGAGCGACTCAACACAGCCTACCAAGGCGAACTGAAGAGCATGACCCATCGTCGTCGGGGCGCGCGTGCCCTGCAAAGCCCGAAACATGCCATGCGGACACTGCGCAGCCGCCAATACAGCGTCGACCTGATGGACTTAAGTGACGTCCGGCGGCTGAAAAGTCTCCTGAAAATCGCCCGCGTAAGCGCTTATGGCGCCATCATCATCAATGCCGGCCTGGCAGGACAGAAAGTGCAGGCAGCCCGCGATGCGGGAGGCAATGCGGAGAAGGTGGCGTATGAGGAGTATGGGGCGTTGGCGGTTGGGATAGGGATGGCGAGCTTGGCAAGTGGTCTTGCCCTTACCTTTCTTGGCCCAGGACTAATTATTCTTACCGTAGCCGGTGGAATCGGCGCATTGGCGGGAGCGAAAGGTGAGCGTGGGGTTGGTAAATGGCTCTACGAACAAATATCAGCCTACGAGGCAGCGATGTCCCCCGAACGGAAAAAGCAACTATTGTCCGAGATGCCATGAGCATAATGTAAGCGCAGCAGCAAACATCAGTCGTGGAGTTTTCGTCCGAAGTTAAAGAGTGGCTTACGCTGCTGCTGATGTCTGGCATCGGTATTGGTTGCTTGGGGTACTTTATTTTAGTTGCCACTCTTTATTTTAGGCTAACGCGCAAATACGATGCCATGTTTCCTGAATATGACCGTATTGTGCCATTCCCCCTAATTATGGGAACCGTGATAAGAACAAGTTTATACGCTTATCTCATCATCTTTAAAAATCTCATCAAACGCAAGCATCATAGAATTACTTACGAAGTAACCAATGGTTATGATTTCCGAGGCAATGCCTCGCGGCTGGACATAGTTTTAAGTTATTCATATATGTTTTTCGTTTTCTTATTCGTGGGGAGTTTATTGATTTTTATTCTCCTCACTGAAGTATTCGGTATCGATTTATGAGCCTGTAGATACGGTAAGTCTGGTGCTCATTGGTGGGCGGTGCCCACCCTGCTATCCGGGGAGCGTTGAACGGGAAGCATCGTGTGCACAAATTGTTGAAATAACAATCGCTAGATACCATCTTCCTCGATACCATTCAGTCAGGTAGGGTGGGCACCGCCCGCCGTGTTAAAGTGCC
>JALTPW010000216.1 GCA_026999335.1 Chromatiales bacterium | reverse complement strand
TGCCTGCCGCCTGCAAGGCCACCAGGGGAACGGGTAACCACTGTGACGTATTCCGCCCGCAACCGCAGTGGACATGGTTGAGCGCGCTGGAAATAACAATATGAAACGTATGCTGTTTAACGCAACGCAGTCAGAAGAGTTGCGTGTCGCGCTGGTTGACGGCCAGCGCATGTATGATCTCGACATCGAAACCGCTGGCCGCGAGCAGAAAAAGGCCAACATCTACAAGGGTCGCATTACCCGCATCGAGCCCAGCCTCGAAGCCGCCTTTGTCGACTATGGCGCCAATCGTCACGGTTTCCTTCCCCTCAAAGATATCTCCCGCACCTACTTCAATCCCGCCGTCGAACTGGGCGCTGGCCGCGTCAACATCAAGGAAGTGATGCGTGAAGGCCAGGAAATTCTCGTCCAGGTGGACAAGGAAGAGCGTGGCAACAAAGGCGCGGCGCTGACCACCTTTATCAGCCTCGCCGGCCGCTACCTGGTACTGATGCCCAACAACCCGCGTGCCGGTGGCGTGTCGCGCCGCATCATGGGTGACGAACGCAATCAGATCCGTGATGCCCTCGCAGCACTGGAAGTACCGGAAGACATGGGCCTCATCGTGCGCACCGCCGGTGTCGGCAAAAACCCCGAAGAGCTGCAATGGGATCTCAACTACCTACTGCAATTGTGGGAGGCCGTCGACAAGGCCGCGCAGGAGCGCTCCGCGCCCTTCCTCGTCTACCAGGAAAGCAACGTCGTCATCCGCGCCATTCGCGACTATCTGCGCAAGGACATCAGCGAAATCCTCATCGACGACAAAGAGACCTATGAACAGGCGGTTGAATTCGTCCAGATGGTGATGCCGCACAACCTCGGCAAGCTCAAACTCTACGAAGACAAGGTGCCGCTATTCACGCGCTACCAGATCGAAAGCCAGATCGAGACCGCCTTCCAGCGCGAAGTACGCCTACCCTCCGGTGGCGCCATCGTCATCGATCACACCGAGGCCCTGGTTTCCATCGACATCAACTCGGCACGCGCCACCAAGGGCAGCGATATCGAGGAAACGGCGCTCAACACCAACCGCGAAGCGGCGGAAGAAATCGCCCGCCAGCTGCGTCTGCGCGACCTCGGTGGCCTGATCGTCATTGACTTCATCGATATGAACTCCTCACGTAACCAGCGCGAAGTGGAAAACACCCTGCGCGACGCGTTAAAAATGGATCGTGCCCGTGTACAGGTGGGCCGCATTTCGCGCTTCGGCCTGCTGGAAATGTCGCGCCAGCGCCTGCGCCCCTCGCTGGGCGAGTCCAGCCAGATCGTCTGCCCCCGCTGCAAGGGCCAGGGCACCATTCGTGGCACAGAGTCGCTGGCCCTGTCGATTCTGCGCATCATCGAGGAAGATGCCATGAAAGAGCAGACGGCACGCATCGTAGTGCAGGCACCGGTCAACGTCGCCACCTTCCTGCTCAACGAAAAACGCACCGCGATCAACGATATCGAGGCGCGCCAGGGCGTCAAGATCGTGCTGGTACCTAACACCCATTTTGAAACCCCACACTACGAGATCCAGCGCGAACGTGTCAGCGACCAGGAACGCAGCAGCCAGTCCAGCTACGATCTTGCCGTGGAACGCGAAGAAATCTCCGAGTCTCTGCAAGGCAACAAACCCAAGATCAAGACGGAAGAACCCGCCGTCAAAAGTGTCGTACCGGCATCACCCGTGCCACAGCAAACCACGTCACAGGAAACACCCCGCCAGGGTGGTTTCATCAAACGCCTGTGGTCAAACCTCATCGGCGGCGACACCAGCGAAAAAACCGCCACCGATGGAGATACCCGTGCCGTCGGCAGTGCGAGCAAAGGTGCCAGCGGCAAGACCACTGGCGAGTCACGTGGCCAGCAACGCCGCAGTCGCGGCAATATCCGCGGCAATACCCGCGGCGGAAGCAGCGGGAACAGCAACGGGCGCCGGCGCCAACCACCGCGCAAAACCGACGCCGAGCAGGCTCCTGATGCACCACGCAGCACCGCACAGGCCGACACAGCGGCCGAACCGCGTCAGAAACCACCCCGCAGGGAACGTCAGCCAAGTCGTGACAGCGCGACGCGAAAACCCGCCCCGGCAAAGACAGCCAATACCCAGCCGGCGGACACTGCCAAGACAACACCAGCAGCGACACCGCCTGCAGCTGGCAACGATGAAAACCGCCAGGAGCCGCGTGACGGACAGCGTTCCCGTCGGGGTCGTCGCGGTGGCCGTCGCCGTCGTCGCGAACCCGACCGCGACGCCAATACCGAGGCCAACAGCGAATCCGCTAACGCAGACAACAGTGAGAAAACAGCCAGCAAAACCCCGCCGGTTACCAACACGAGCACCGAAGCCACGCGGGAGACTCCGCCGCCGGCCAACGCCGACAAGCCGCGTGCCGCAAGGACTCCCAAGCCCGTCGAAAAGGAAGCTGCAACAACCACCGTCGTGAAAAACGAAAGCACGGTGAGCAAACCGACACCCGTTGCCCCGGAAGCATCGCCTAAGCCTCAAGGCAAGACATTGGCAGCAGACGACACCGAGACAGCGGGCAGTGAAAAGACAAAGAGCAAGCGGACGTCACCGGCCACCAAACCCTCGACAGAAAGGCCGGGCACAGAATCGGCTTCTGCGGACAAGGGTGGCAACGGCGGGATAGCGGCCCCAAAACCCATTATTGAAACCACCGCAAGCAAAAAACCGCAAGCACAGGCCACTGAAAAACCTGTGCAAAAGAGCGTGGAAAAGAAGCCGGTCGAAAAAACCAGATCAGCGGTGCAGAAACCCGTCCAGGAGGCTGCAGAAAAAACCCGGAAAGAACCACCTTCTGCGCTTGGCAGAAAACCTGTCGGCGAGAAACCGCCAGGTGAAAAGCCGGTCGACAAAAATCCGGCCACCGAAAAACCGTCGCTTGCCGAAAAAACTGAAAAAACCGAAAAAAAGGAAAGAATGCCCAGACAGGCCGACCTGCTCAAGCCCATCGAGGCCAAACCGGCCGAGACCAGGCCCATAGCGGCCAAGGTCTCACCGCCGCCTGCCACACCGTCTGCAAAAAGCGAAAAGCCGGTGACAAAGGAAGCGCCCGCTGCCCCCAAGGCTGTTGCCAAGTCCCCCGATAACGGCGAGGGCTAGTGTGGTGTAACCACGTATAAAGGGCACATATCAGAGGCCCGCCAACCCATCAAAAAAGGGCACCCGAAGCTTCGGGCGCCCTTTTTTTCATTTTTTCATTACAGCATTCTCTGTGCCATGCGGACGAACCGTTACAAATGCCGTTTGCGGATCTCTTCCAGTAAACCCTCGGCCGCCACCTCGATCATGTCCAGCACCCGGTCAAACCCGGCCGGCCCGCCATAATAGGGATCGGGGACTTCATCGATATCCAGCTCGGGGGCATAACGGAGAAACAACTGTAATTTGTGCTCTGCACCCTCGGGGCAAATCGCCTGCAGACGCTCGTAGTTGTCCCGATCCATGGCCAACACATAATCGAACTCTGCAAAATCCTCCGCCACCGCCTTGCGCGCGCGCAAACGGCTGAGATCCACGTCCCGGCTTGCCGCCGTGCGCTGTGCGCGGGGATCGGGCGGCTCACCGACATGGTAGGCATGGGTGCCAGCGGAATCGATATCCACCCGTTCCGCCAGTCCGGCATCGGCAACACGCTTGGCAAACACCCCCTCCGCCGTGGGTGAACGGCAGATATTGCCCATGCAAACAAACAGCACACTGATGTCTTTCTTCATTTTTCTCCGCCGGCGTCGTTGAAGGAATACGGAAATTCTAGCAAAAATGGACATCAGGGCACCTCTAATAACTATTTCCACGAGGAACTGCCTTTATTCTCGCTTGGAGCACCCATTTTGCCATAAAAATGGAATTTGCAAGTCAAAAGAAATCCACGTATGTGGCAACGGTGTGAGATATGCCAGACTGCCAGACGTGCTCCAGCATGGCATCAAGTAGCGATTTTCTCGTGGTATAACACTTCTGCCTTAAAATTGTTATTTTGCCTATAAAATGGGCCGTTTAAGGCTTCAATTCACCTGAATTTGTCCGAATTATTCCATTTTTTTCAATGAGTTACCATGGTTCAACCCCTAGCCTGCCGGAAAGGCGGAGAAGATTGCATACATAATTTCTCCCGCGATGCAAGGAAGAAACTCGTTCGTGACAAAAAGAATATTGCTTCCCTATATCCGGCCTTTAGGTGAGATATTTCATCATCTCTGGCCCTGATGGAATCCGCGCATTCCCACCTCATCAGGTCTTCGCTGGAACGCGGCATCCAGGGTGTTTCCGTACATTCTGGATTCCCGCTTTCGCAGGGTGAAAGTCGAGCGCAGTGAGATAGCGTGCTGTGGGGTTGTTTATTCTCTCCGGGTCGAATTACATACGGCTTGCTGCGGGATGGTTTATTGCGGACAGGCCGGCCACTTGTACTCAGGAGTCTGATGCATGTCTGGCGCAACGAAAACCAAAGCTGTCATTTTTGACTTTTTTGGAAAAAAAGGCACGATTAAATACCGGCGCAGAAATTCCGCAGCGGTAAAATGAACAATCGAACCAGGATCCCCCCTTCAAGGTTTTGTAACGTTCACCATAACTCTCGGAGGCGTGGGTATTGCCCGGATAGGGAAGATACCACGATGCTGTCCATTCCCAGACATTGCCCGACATGTCGTAAATCCCGTAGGGACTGACACCACCCTCGAAGGCGCCGACAGGCGTGGTGTCGCCAGGCTTGCCAATGGCCGACCAGCGCAGCGGCGTATTGGCGCGGGAGATATCGAACTCATTGCCCCAGGGATAGGTACGGCCATCGATGCCGCGCGCGGCCTTTTCCCACTCGGCAGCCGTGGGCAGACGCTTGCCGGCCCATTGGCAATAGGCCTGCGCATCGTTCCAGCTGACATTGGTCACCGGATGATCCGCTTTACCGCGGGGAAAGGTGCGGTTGCGCCAGTGGGTCGGTGAACGGCGGTTTGTTTCATCATTGAATTTCTTGTATTGCAGGTTAGTCACTTCATATCTGTCGATAGCATAACTATCCAGTCGGACGCGGTGCTGCGGCCCCTCGTCCGGCAGGCGATCATCACTGCCCATGATAAATTCACCGGCAGGAATTCTCACCATCTCATTGGCTGCATCACCGAAACGGGAAAAACGCGGGTACATAGGAAAACGCATACCGATATCGGGCGGCAC
>JALTPW010000215.1 GCA_026999335.1 Chromatiales bacterium | reverse complement strand
CATGATGGCGCCATCGCTATTGATTCCGTGCTTAAATATGCCGGGTTCCGGCTGGGAACCTACGCTCAGCGGGGCAATGAACAGTGAAGCCGGTGTCTCCAATCAGTCCTTTCTGGGCCTCTGGAAGGCTGCCGGCAATGTAGGGCCGCCGAATACCGGCCCGCCTTTGGGAACCCATCGTACGCTCGGCCCAGAGCTGAGTAATGGGACGACCTCCGAAACCTGTGCTCAGTGTCACAACAGTGCATTTACGTCAGGGTCAGACAGCTTCCGTGCCTTCATGCTGGGTACGGATCTGCGTAATGATCATCTGGTCGGTATTCTGTATCCGGACACTTTCACGCCTGTTGCCGATTTCCATGAACCTACGGTGAAGCTGCCGGGAAAGATGGCCTTTTTCGATGCCAATGGTAATAGCCGCGCGGACTCGGATGAGGTGCGTCTATACGACTCTGGCGATGGTTACAAGGTCGAGTGCGCCTCTTGCCATGATCCGCACGGCGTACCTTCCGCCGGTAACGGTACCCGCTTTAACCCCACCTTCCTGCGCATCAACAATGGTATCTGTGGTAGTCATAAGGGAACGACCGGTGTCGCCAGTAATGGCCCCAGCGCCCTCTGTCTGACCTGTCACGTAAAGTAGTCTATGCGGCTATCTCAAGGGGTGTGGAAGGTCTGTTTGTGTGCGTTATCGTTTTCCCTCTGACAACGGCCTGTCCTCCAGGGGATGGGCTTGTTGCTTTTCTATCCTCGTAATTTCGAGCAAAAAGCTGCGGTAATAGATTTCAGGCTCAGTCAGCTGACATTCAGTTTTGGGCTATAGACTAACAGATGGTGTCCGATAATAAGCAGGGATAGCTGATACACGATTTGCCGCCATACGTGATAGACGACGATTCTTAAGGAACCTTTGATCAAGTCATGAATGAAAATCTTGAGCCCAAAATACCCAACTCTGCGTTGTCGGTAAACGCCTATTGCGGGTGGATTTGAATATTTTGAATTTCAATTCAGCTCAACCAGACTCAATCAGAGGTTCTTTAATAGGTTATTAAAAAGGCTTCCTGTCTTCTTTAATCGACGAAAATCAATCGACGAAAAGCAAAGACTTGGTTGCCCTTGGTTTTGCCGATACCGCCGTCTATCGGTACAGACTGCTGAAACTACGGATTCAGAGGTCTGTTAAACAGCGAACCCAAGGTGCCCGCCGTGATGTATTTTCGAAAATTGTTTTCAGCTATCCTTCTGATGATCTTCGGCAGTCCATTGCTGGCCCAGGACTGCGATCACAAGACCCATGCAACAACGCCTTCCGATCAGTTCCGGGAGCATGACAACGGTATCGTGACCGATACCAAGACCAAACTGACCTGGATGCGCTGTAGCATCGGTATGCACTGGAAGGAAGAAACCTGCGCTGACATGCCGGTTCATTATGAATGGAAGGATGCCGAGCGCTTGATAAAGCGACTAAATGGAGACGGTGGCTATGCAGGTCATCGCGATTGGCGACTGCCGACCCTGAAGGAACTCGAGAGTATTGTTGAACATCGTTGCATCAACCCGGTCATCAACCCTGAAATATTTCCTGCCACACCACCGACCGGGTTTTGGTCTTCCACCCGGGACAAAGACCATGAAAAAGGCGTCTGGCTGGTGTACTTTTTGCATGGCAAGAGCTACATGGGCAACGCACGGCAGGAATGGAAGTTGCGCCTGGTGCGTGATGCGCATTAGGTTTTACTGGATTTTCCAGCAATTCCGCGTGGGCACAAAAAACCTGCCCACCCTACATGTCTATCTGCAAGACGCCCTATTTAATTAACTAATTTAGAGTTGCTAATGAGTTTTGAAAATCGCCAGCAGGTTGCCTCCTGCATCGAAGATATCGGCGCGGATATCAATCAGGTTTCACAAATTTTCTATCGCCATTTACTGCAAGACAATCCTGCACTGAGCCGGATATTTTCAGGCAATACGGCGGCCTTGAACCGCAAGTTTTTCAATATGCTGGCGGCGCTGAAAAATGTGAAGCATCTGGAAAAGATCGAGGCCTCGATTCACCAACTGGGTGAACGCCACGGGCAGCGATACGCCGTTCTCAGCGAGCATTTTACGCCCACGAAAAAGGCGTTGATGGCGGCGCTTGAGGAGCACCTCGGTGATGAGTTTACGGCCGAGCTGCGGCAGGCCTGGGATGAGGTCTTTGATGCCGTTGCTGATCTGATGAAGACGGCAATCTCTCATACCCGACGCACAGATGATGATTCACAGGCACTGAGCGGTTACGACGGTGATCTTCTACAGGCCATCGGCGGTGAGGACGTGGTGCTGCGTATTCATCAGCGTTTTTACGACACCATTTTCGATGAGCCCTGGCTGGGAAAGTTCTTTCGCGGTAAGCACGAAACGACGCTAGCGCGTAAACAGACCGAGTTCATGGTGGCGGCCTTTGGCGGTGAAAACCGCTATCGCGGTGATACACCGGCCTTTGTACATATGCATATGTTGATCACTCAAGAGCAACTGGAGGCCCGAGAAGTGATTCTGCGTAACGCCATTGGTGAGGAGGGTTTGAGTGAGGAGATCGTTGAGCGTTGGATCAAGGTTGATCGTGGTTTCTGGGCAGGGCTGGTAAAGGCATCGGAAGGGGAGTGCATATTGAAGTGTTTTGGTCAGTATCCCGTGGTGGCGAAAAAACCGGATGGCTATGTCCCGCCATCGAGCTAGTTCTACTCTGTTACTTTAATCTCTGAGGGGGCAATTCCTCACCACTTGCCTACCAAAAGTAGGTTCTTTAAGAAAAGCGTCTACTTTTGGTGCTGCGAACCAACGTTGGACAATGCATAGTGGGTGAATTCCTCCCAATACCCCGCCTCTTGGCGCGGGAATGTTGACTCGGCAAGTTAAATGTAACGGAGTAGAATTAGTGACGATTGAGGCCAAGAACAATCCCGATTGGCCGATAAACGATCCGTCCTGAAGGCTGTTTGTCGATGGGGTGGGTTTCTCGAGTCGTATCGTCCACGAGCTGCGACCTGTCTGTTTGCTGCTGTTCGGGCTTTCAGGCTGTAAGTCCTCTTTAATAGTCGGTGATTGTTGGGCTTTGCGGCGTCACAATTTGACATGACCAAGGTATGTGGGCAAGGTGACGCCTTCTTTCTCTCACCCATTTTTTCCCCATTGGATTGCGCACTGAATGTTTAGGCCGCTGGAACTCTATATTGGCTTGCGCTACCTGCGCGCCAAACGCCGCAACCAGTTCATCTCCTTTATTTCCATGACCTCCATGTTGGGTATCGTGCTCGGCGTGACGGCGCTGATCACTGTGCTGTCGGTGATGAACGGCTTCGAAAAAGAGGTGCGTGAGCGCATCCTCGGCATGGCCTCGCATATCACCATTTCGGGTTACAACGGGCCACTGCAGGACTGGCAGACGCTGGATGAAAGGGTGCGTAAGCAGGAACCCCGTGTCATCGGTGCCGCGCCCTACATCAGCAAGGAGGCGATGTTTAACGCCGGGCGTGCGGTCACTGGTGCGCTGGTGCGTGGCATCCTGCCGGAACTCGATCCTGAGGTGTCGGATGTCTGGGAACACATGTTGGCAGGCGAACTGGCTGACCTGCGGCCCGGCGAGTTCAATATCATCCTCGGTCGTGGTCTGGCGCGCAGCCTCGGCGTCATGCCTGGTGACAAGGTAACCATGATAACGCCGCAGGCCAGCAGCACGCCGGCGGGCATCCTGCCTCGAATGAAGCGTTTTATGGTCACCGGTGTCTTTGAGGTGGGCATGCATGAATACGACAGCGCCCTCGCGCTGATCCACATCGACGATGCGGCCAAGCTGTTTCGTACCCGGGGTGGCGTCACCGGCCTGCGCCTGAAGCTGGACGACCTGTATCAGGCCATGCCGGTACGCGCCCAGCTGGCCCAGGCACTGCCCAGTGGCTACTGGGTCAGCGACTGGACCCAGCGTCACGCCAACCTGTTTCGTGCGGTAAAAATCGAAAAGACCATGATGTTTTTGATCCTATCGCTGATTATTGCCGTGGCGGCCTTCAACATTGTTTCCACCCTGGTGATGGTGGTTACGGACAAGCAGGCGGACATTGCCATCCTGCGCACCCTGGGCAGCACTCCGGCCTCTATCACGCTGATTTTTGTCATTCAGGGCACGGTGATCGGCTTGGTTGGGGTACTGCTTGGCGCTGTCGGCGGCATCAGCTTGGCGCTCAATATCGATAACGTGGTGGCTTGGCTGGAAGGCGCGCTGGGCATGCAGTTCATGCCTGCGGATGTGTACTACATCAGCACCTTCCCCTCCGAGCTGCACTGGGACGATGTAAGCAAGATTGTCGCCATCTCTTTCGGTCTCAGTGTGTTGGCAACCCTGTATCCGGCCTGGCGTGCGTCACGCACGCAACCAGCGGAGGCCTTGCGCTATGAATGACACGGCGGTGCTGGAATGTCGCGATCTGGCCAAGCGTTTCAGCGAGGGTGGGTTGGAAGTGGAGGTGTTGCGCAGCGTCAGCCTGCGCGTGCAGCGCGGCGAAAAGGTCGCTATTGTCGGCAGCTCCGGCTCCGGCAAGTCCACCTTGCTGCACCTGCTGGGCGGACTGGACAGGCCCAGCGGTGGAGAGATCTTCATCGCTGGTGAAAATCTGTCGCGGCTCGGTGAGGCGGCGCGCGGCCGCCTGCGTAATCGTATGCTGGGTTTCGTCTACCAGTTTCACCACCTGCTGCCGGAATTCACTGCGCTGGAGAATGTCGCCATGCCGTTGTTGATCCGCGGTGACAGTGTCGCTTTTGCGCGCGAACAGGCGGCGGGACTGCTGGACAAGGTCGGCCTGGGGCCACGCTTGGGTCATAAACCCGGCGAGTTGTCCGGCGGCGAGCGCCAGCGTACCGCCATTGCCCGCGCCCTGATCAGCAAACCCCTGTGCGTGCTGGCCGACGAACCCACGGGCAATCTGGACACTCACACTGCGGCACAGGTGTTCGACCTGATGCTGCAACTCAATGATGACATGGGCACCGGCATCATCATGGTGAGCCATGATCTGCAATTGGCGCGACGCATGGATACGGTGCTGACGCTGAGGGAAGGGCTGCTGGTCAGGGAGTAATGGCCCGGCGGAAGCCAGCCCGGTTACGGCGTTTATTCCTTTTCGACCTCTGCCTGAAAGGCATCTGCAACGGCCTTGCGACGGGCTGCACGGCGTCG
>JALTPW010000214.1 GCA_026999335.1 Chromatiales bacterium | reverse complement strand
GTGGGATACTGGCCGCAGCGGAGGGGCAAGCGGAAGTCGTCTTTTGGGTCGACGGTGTGCAGTGGCAATGCACGGCAGGCTTCGTTCCGGTAGGTAACGCCGCTACGCCATTCGCCCGGCGTGAAGCGCATTTCAATCAGCGGGAAATCCTTGCCGGCCTCGGTCAAATGCAGGGTGGCGCCGGTCAGGGCCGGGGGCTGCGCACGGGCGCCCAGGCCGTGGTTGGCGGCATGGTAATCACTGATCCAGGCCTCGCGGAACAACAGCAGAATGCCCGTGGCGCTGATATCGAGATCCCAGAAGGGAGGCCGGGTGAACGGGCTGAGTTCCTGCAGGCGCTGTGAGAGCGGCGGTGGCGGGTCGTCGGAGAGCGCGTCCTGTTTGAGGGCATCGAGGTCGGGCAAGGGCGGGCAGCCACCGTCGAGGGGGCTTTGCTGTTTGGCGGCACGCGTGAGTTCGTCCGGAAGCTGGCTGCCGGCGCTTTGCAGGTGGCCGATGCTGAAATTCTTGAGCGGGAAGGGGCCGGTGATTTTGGTATTGTAGAGCTGGGCTTCACGGATAGAGGCATCATTCCAGCGGCGGGCATCTAGCCGATCAACGTCATACCGTTCAATACTGGCGTCGCAAAACTGAATCAAACCGAATCGGGCTTTCGTTATTCTTGGGTTAAGGAGTTGACAATCTCGTAGATAGAAGCTCTCTATTCTGGCTTTAAAAAAGGTGAATAAGGTCGGTTTTTTACAGCCATTCATAACTAAAGTGCCGATATTGCCAGTAATAGCTCCGCCCTTATAGTCATTATTTTTCAAAACAACAACGCGTGCATCAGACAAACTGATCCCCAGTGTGGAATCCTCAATAGACACATAATCCGCATAGCCGGGTCCGGCACCCTCAAAATGGCTGTGGGTGATTTCCAGGCGTTTGAGGCGACCGCCCAGTGAAGCATTTTCCAGACGGCTGTTTTCAATGATGATTTCGGAGGGATAGGTGAGATTAGCAATCCTCCCATTGTCAAAATTTGAGTCGGTGATATAAGCCTTGAGTTCGCCCTCCATGATGGTGCCACTGGGTGAAAATATTTTGGCATCTTCCCGGTTTTTGAGGGTGCTTCGCTCGAAATAGATAATGCTAGGCTCGAAGTCAATCATAACGACATCCAGCAGATGACTCTCGATGAAACGCACATTGTCCAGGCGGCTTTTATTAAAACTGGTGCGCCCCTGGTCATAGCCTTCACGTTGATCCAGCGTGGTTTCCTGGAAAGTCACATTTTGCAGGGTGCAGTTTTCACACCGTACGCCCACCCATTGACTGTGCTCAATAGTGACGTTCTCAAACACGGCGCCCGTGAGCTTGATCTCAAGCCAGTTAAGGTTCTTGAGCGTAGCGTTTTTCACTACCAGACCACTGAGATCCTGTTCTTTCAGGCGGGTGCCATTGAGCAGTCCCGGATTCTCTTCCAGTTTCCGGTTGAGTTGCGGCACATCTTGCAGCAGTGTTTTCAGTTCATTGCCGGGGGGCATGG
>JALTPW010000213.1 GCA_026999335.1 Chromatiales bacterium | reverse complement strand
GGGCAAGAGAAATACCCCCGTCACCGTCAGTGCCGATACGGCCATCGACATCAGTGGCATCTCCGGTGCCGCGGTCAGTCTGGCGGCCGGTGCACTGGTCGATGCCAGTGGCAACCCGGTAACGGGCACTGTCCAGCTCAGCATTACGCCGGTCGATGTGTCCGATGACGACGAGTTGGGCGTGTTCCCCGGCGCCTTCGCCGGCACTGACATCAATGGCAATGCCGCACCGCTGATCATGTCCTACGGCACCGTGGAATATCAGTTTTCGCAAAATGGCAATGAGCTGAATCTGGCTGATGGCCAGTCCGCCACCATTGAAATTCCGGTCTTTATCGCCAATCACCCGGACGGCACGCCCATCCAGATCGGTGACACTGGCGCCTTGTGGTATCTGAATGAAACCAGCGGTCAGTGGGTGCAGGAAAATGTGGGCACCGTCGTTGCGTCTATCGATGCCCCAACCGGCATGGCCTTACAGGCGACCGTTACGCACTTTTCCTGGTGGAACCACGATATCGCACCGCAATTGTGTGATTTGACAATTACCCCGTCGGGCCTGCCGGATGACGCCGAGGTTGGCTTGTTTGCCCGTACCCAAAACGACCGTCCCCGTTCAGGTTCTACCACCTTCCTCGACGGTGGAACCACCGTCACCATGCCCCGTGGCGTTGACGTATACCTTGAGTCCACGGCCCGGGCATCCGACGGTCTTTACAGAGCGAGCACCATCGATAGTTGTGATGGCGAAGCCGGCTCTCTGGTACTGGATTTCACGGGCCCTGAATCCCCGGTCATCTTCTCATTCACCGGCCGGGTAAAACCCTATTTTATCTTGGAACTCGATCCAGCAGACCCGTCCAATACACGCTGGGTGTTTGATCGAAACGATGCCATTTTCACCTGGTCGAGCATCGCTGCAGAAACACTGGTTCTCTCGTCGGATCAGGGACACAACACCACGCTGGGCAGTGCAACGGGCTCGACCCAGTTCCCCATGGAGCTGAACGGAAATCATGCCGCGCAATACCAGTTCACACTCACCGCAACGGATGAAGACAATACGGTCACACAAGTGAAAAACCTGACCTACGATGCGACACCCGAACCGATCCTTCATCAGTTCAATGTCTCCAAATCAGACGCTGAAACCGCGCAGACCGCAACCCTTTCCTGGGAGGTGGAAGGTGCCGACAGCATTACCCTTTTCTATTCCCAGGTCGATGGCAGTGGCAAGACGCCATTCGCGACAGACCCGGATGTTGCAAGCGTAGGGGCCACCGCCTTCGATCTGACGCAAGATATTTTTGCGGTCGCCGGTGCGGGCACCTATTTGATCACCGTTGAATTCACCAATCAGTATGGCACCACCACCCGCAGCTTTTTCGCCTGGCTTTATGACCTGTCCGGTGGCGGTGGTGGTGGCAGTGACTGCGGAGAGTTCTGTGCCTGATCTGATGGGGGCATTGCCACCATCAGCCAACAGTACGTCTACCAGCATTCGATACCCATTCTTTCAGAGAGTCGTAGTGATGAAAGTCCTTCAGAGTCCACGCAATATTCTGTCGATCCCAGGCCGGTCGCTGCTGCTTCTTGTTGCCAGCCTAAGCCTTGCGGCCTGTGGCAGTGCCAGCAGTGAAGACAACGGGCCACAGGGTGCTGCGGGTACCGATACCTCCGTCGCCGCCAAAGCCTCCGTCATCAAGACCGGTGATCCCGACTGCACCGAGGGCGGGATACTGGTTGAAACCGGCATCGACGAAAATCGCAATGGGGTACTGGATGCCAGCGAAGTGGATGCCAGCGAAAAGGTCTGTAACGGCACATCGGGAGCGAACGGCACGGATGGCAACAACGGACTCAATGCCTTGGTAAAGATTTCGACGGAGGCCGCAGGTGGCCACTGTACCCACGGCGGCAAACGTATCGACTCCGGACTCGATCTCGATAGCAATGGCCGTCTGGATGCCCCGGAGACAAGCAGCACCGACTACATTTGCAACGGGGCGCCGGGCGTGGATGGTATAAACGGCACAGACGGCAGCGACGGTCTCAATGCCCTCATCGACATGAACCCGGAACCCGTGAGTGCGAACTGCCCCAATGGTGGCCTGCGCATTGACGTGGGTATCGACACCAATGGCAATGGCAGTCTGGATCCGGCCGAGATCACCCAGACGGGATTTGTCTGTAGCGGTAACGACGCCAACGGCAGCATCGGCTGGCAAACGGCGACGCTGATCGAAAGCGGTTTCACGGGCGCGGCATTTTATCCTCAGGTCGCCATCAACGCCGACGGCGATGCCATGGCCGTGTGGTCCCAGACCAGCGGCACCAAAAAAAACATCTGGGCCAACCGTTATACCGTGCAGGCAGGCTGGGAGGTGGTCGAACTCATTGAAACCGGTAACCGCGGCGATGCACTCTCTCCCCAGATCGCATTGGACGCCGCTGGCAATGCAGTGGCGATATGGCAGCAGTCCAACGGCAGTCACTACGATATCTGGGCCAACCGTTATGTGGTGGGTGTGGGCTGGAGCAAGGTTCAACGGATTAATACCGAGAATAGCGGCAATGCAAACCTGCCCCAATTATCCATGGACGCCCAAGGCAACACCACCGCCGTGTGGTATCAGCACAACGGCACACGCAACAATATCTGGGCCAATCGCTACGTACCGGGCAGAGGCTGGGGCACGGCCGAGCTGATTGAAAGCAATGACGCCGGCGGTGCAAAGCATCCCAAAATATCGGTCGAAGACAGTGGTGCTGTCATCGTCGTGTGGGAGCAGGTGCACGACAAGACGGCCCGCAGCAGCATCTGGGCCAATCAGTATATACCCGGCTCGGGCTGGGGTACGGCTGAACTCATCGAAACCGATGATGCCGGGGATGCAACCTTTCCCCAAATCTCCGTGCGTGGCGGCATCGCCATGGCGGTATGGTTGCAGTCCGATGGCAAAGTAACGAACACCTGGGCCAGCCGCTATGCGGTCAACTCGGGCTGGGGCAAACCCGAGCCCATTGCCAGCCAGAGCAGCGGGCAGCCCAATTATCCTCAGGTGGCCGCAGGGAACGGCAGCGCGCTGGCGGTGTGGCATCAATCGAATGGTACACGCAGTGACATCTGGAGCAATCGCTATGTGGCGGGCTCGGGCTGGGGCAAGCCCGAACTCATCGAAAGCAACGACACCGGAACGGCGCGCTTCCCGCAAGTTGCGGCGAATACCGACGGCAATGCCCTGGCGGTATGGCCACAAGAATCCGCCCGCGGAAAGATCGACATCTGGGCCAATCGCTACGTGCCAGGCATAGGCTGGGGCACGGCGGAGCTAGTCGAAACCCGCAATGCCGGGTCTGCGAACCTGCCTCAGTTGTCGCTCAACAACAACGGCACTGCCGTGACAGTCTGGCTCCAGTCCGATGGTTCACGCGACAGCGTTTGGGCCAATCACTGGCTGGCACGGTAAACAGGCGAACCCATTTTCCTTACCCCGAAAGTATGGTTTTCAATATGAGTCAATCGTGTAGAGTGCGCAGACATGCAGCTGCGCAGCACCATTATCGACAACATTTCCGAAGTCTGTGGCGAGGACTGGGATGCCCTGTCGGGCACCGGACAACCCTTTCTCTGCCATGCCTTTCTCGACGCGCTGGAGCGCCACGACGGTGTCGGCAGGCACTGGGGCTGGCTACCCCGGCACTTGCTGCTACACGATGGCGAGCGGCTGGTGGGGGCCATGCCGCAGTACCTGAAGACCAACAGCTACGGCGAACTGGTGTTCGACTGG
This sequence comes from Chromatiales bacterium, assembly GCA_026999335.1. GTDB lineage: Bacteria > Pseudomonadota > Gammaproteobacteria > SZUA-152 > SZUA-152 > DRQN01. The sequence goes on along the minus strand of JALTPW010000213.1, from coordinate 1,443 downwards.
GACTGGGCCGAAGCCTACCAGCGCAACAGCCTGGCCTATTATCCCAAACTGGTGGCGGCGGTGCCGTACACCCCGGCCACTGGTGCGCGCCTGCTGATTGCAGCGGATACTGACCGCGAGGCTATCGCCCGCGCCCTCATCGAAGCCGCCATCAGCCACGCCAAAACAATCAATGTTTCTTCATTACACTGGTTGTTTCCCAACAAAATTGACCGCAACACACTAGCCGCGCAGGGGCTGCTGATCCGCACCGGCTGTCAGTTCCATTGGCACAATCAAGGCTACAGTGACTTCGAACATTACCTCGATCACTTCACCTCAGCCAAGCGCAAAAATATCCGCCGCGAACGGCGCCGGGTGCAGGAATCCGGCATCAGCATTCGTCAGTTTTACGGCGAACAGCTGAGTGAGACACAATGGCAGGCCGTGCACCGTCACTACGCCTCCACCTTTGCCCGTCTCAGCGGCTACGCCACCCTGTCATTGGCATTTTTCCGTGACATCAGCCAACGTCTGCCGGGACAGATCGTGATCTTCCTCGCCGAACAGGAAGGCCGCCCAGTGGCCAGCGCTATCTGTCTGCGTGATAAGCACAGCCTGTACGGTCGCCACTGGGGCTGCGACAAACATTTCGACAACCTGCATTTCGAGCTATGCTACTACCAAGGACTGGACTACTGCATCCGCCACGGCTTGCAACGTTTCGACCCCGGCGCCCAAGGCGAACACAAGATCAGCCGTGGCTTTCTGCCCACGGCTACTTGGTCCGCACATTGGATTGCTCACCCGGAGTTCCGCAGCGCCATTGCCGATTTCCTGCAACACGAAACCCGCGGCATACAGGACTACATCGAGACACTTGGCGAACACACACCGTTTAAGCGAAACTATTGATTTGCTAGAACCGATGATCAACTATCTGACACCGCAGGAACGGATACATGCGCGGACTCGCCCCCTTTTGGATTGACCCTCGGGACACCAGCTATACGTTCCCCGATATCTCTCTGGCGCTGGACGAACCGGACGGCCTGCTGTCGGTGGGCGGCGATCTCAGCCCAGGACGCCTGCTGGCCGCCTATCGGTACGGCATCTTTCCCTGGTACAACCACGGCCAGCCAATTCTGTGGTGGTCACCCAATCCGCGCGCGGTGCTGTTTCCACACAAACTCCACGTCTCCCGCAGCCTGCGCAAGACCCTGCGCCAACAACACTTCGAGATCACGACCGACACGGCCTTTAGCCAGGTCATAGAGGCCTGTAGTACGCCACGCGATAATACTAATAGCGGCACCTGGATTACCGCCGAGATGCAGCAGGCCTACCGGCACCTGTTCGAATTGGGCCACGCCCATGCAGTGGAATGCTGGCTCGACGGCAAACTGATGGGGGGTCTTTACGGCATCGGTATCGGTAAGGTGTTCTTTGGCGAATCCATGTTCA
>JALTPW010000212.1 GCA_026999335.1 Chromatiales bacterium | reverse complement strand
AGGCCTAAACAGCCACGATGTTATCGCACAGGGAAGGCCGTTGCCTTCCCTGTGTTTATTTCATGCCCGGACAGAAACTAAAACATGGACGCAACCCCCTCAATCAAAACGGATCAACGTCACGACCTGGAGTTTTCCATCGACCTGGACGGCCAGCCACAAGACAGCCTGCGATTGACCGGATTCACCTGGGAAGAGGGCCTCTCCAGCCTCTACCAGGGCACCGCCACCCTGGCCAGCCGTGACCCCGACATTAACCTCAATAACTGCATCGACCGTGACGTCACCCTCACCCTCAGCAGCAAATACGACGCCCAGCCCCGTTACCTGACCGGAGTGGTCGAAAGCATCACCACTCTCGGCTTCGCCGGCCACTGGGCCAAATACCATATCAGTATCTGCCCCGACCTGTACCGCCTCGACCTCACCTCCGATGCGCGCATCTTCCAGCAGAGCAGCGTGCCCGACATCGTCAAAAAGATTCTCACCGAACACGGCATCCAGAATATTGAATTCCGTCTCGACGACAACCACCAGGTAAGGGAATATTCCGTCCAGTATCGGGAAACAGCCCTGGTCTTCATCGAGCGCCTGCTGGCCGAAGAAGGCATCTTCTATTATTGGGAGCATACCGACAGCGCCGCCAAACTCATCCTCACCGACCACAGCCAGCAGGGCACGTCCCTGAAAACCCCCGAACTGGTCTACAACAACGCCCCCAGCGGCGCCTTCAAAGGGCCATTCATCCACGCCCTGAGTTGGTGCGAAGCCGTGCGTCCCACCGACCTGCTACAAGCCGACTACTGCTTCAAAAAACCCCACTACAACCAGCAACACGCCAGCGTCCGCCAACGCGAAGGCGGCGAGTCCAATATCTATACCCTCTACAACGCCTATGGCCGCTACAAAGACGGCGACACCGGCAAACGCTTCACAAACTACCAACTCGACGCCATCCGCAACGACGCCTCCCTCGGCAGCGGCCAAAGCAACGCCCTGCACCTCAGCGCCGGGCATCTTTTTGAAGTCACCGACCACCCCAGCGAGGCCCGCAACCGGGACTACCTGCTCACCCACGTCAGCCACCACGGCACCCAGCCCCAGGCCCTCGAAGCCCTCGCCGGCCAGGGCAGCACCACCTACCGCAACAAATTTAGCGTACATGCCCTCGGCGCCTACAGTTGGCGGCCACGATCAGGACACAAACCCCGCATGGACGGCCCGCAAATGGCCCATATCGTCGGCCCGCCGGGCGAAGAGATCGACTGCGACGAGCACGGCCGGGTCAAAGTGCAATTCCCCTGGGATCGGCAAGGCCAGCGCAACGAACACGCCAGTTGCTGGATAAGAGTCAGCCAGGGCTGGGCCGGGGCCGGCTGGGGGGCGATGGCCATTCCCCGCATCGGTCAGGAAGTGATCGTCGACTTTTTGGAGGGCGACCCGGATCAGCCGATCATCACCGGGCGCACCTACCACGCCGCCAATGTCCCGCCCTATGCCCTGCCGGCTCACAAGACCCGCATGAGCATCA
>JALTPW010000211.1 GCA_026999335.1 Chromatiales bacterium | reverse complement strand
TTATTGAGCACCTCACTGTAATGAGTGCCGGCTTCGTGCAGGCGGCGTTGCAGGCTGCGGGAACTGATATTCAGCGCCCGGGCGATGGAATCCTGCGTGACCTTGCCGGAGGGCAGTTGCTCAGTGAGGTGTTTCTTGACCTGCATCACAATGTCACTGTTGTCCGATTGGGCTAAATAGTCGGTGATAATTTCATCGTTGGCGCGTGCCACGTCGGCATTGGCGGTAGGCAACGGTTTGCGCATGATCGCTTTGTCGAAGTGCATGACATAGAGCGGAGCCGAAAAGGCCAGAGGGGCGCGAAACCGCTCGTGAAACTCCCCCATGCAGGGCTGTGCAGGCTCCGGCCGGCAAAATTCGATATGTAGCGGGTTGAAGCCGTTTCCATAAATGGAACGGCACATGGTGATCAGTACGGCAAAGGCGGCATCGCGGCTTTCGTATGGATAAAAGCGATCCTCCTCCAACGGGTGGATCTCAAAGCGGAAATCCTCATCCGTTTCCCCGAACCGGTATTCTTCGCGATCCGTAATGATGCGGGAATAACGAACCAGACGCTCAAAGGCCTCTTCCAGTGTCGTGCTTGCCATCCAGGCAAAACCAAGGGCGTGCAGGGTGGTTGGGTGAAAGTGGCTGGCAACCTCAAGTCCGATGCAGGGATCCTGTAACGTTTCTTTCACCCGGTGCCAAAGTCGTTTTATGGCATGGCCTGGATAGCGGGCGTTGGATTCCTGCAACAGCGCAGGATCCAGCCCGGACTGTGTAAAAAAATCATCGGCGTCCAGCCCCCGAGAGTCGAGAGTCTTCCAGATTAAAAGCGCCGTGGAAGTTAGGGATGAGGCTTTCGGTTTCATCGCAGATCCGTTGCTACTCTTGTTGGGTGGCTCAGGGATAACAGATTGGCGCGCAGAGCTAACGAAAATAGCATAACGGAGACGATTTTACGAAACAAGTCGTGGTCAAATACCAATAGATACAGCAGAGAGTCGTTTCATTCGTGCTTTCGTTTTTTATATGAGTCCACAGGAGAGCCGTCATGACTCACGGGCAGCCGTTTACATCGGTCAAGCAGAAAACCCTGCGCCATCCCGTTGCCTATGTGGGTATTGGCCTGCATTGCGGTCGTAAGGTCTCCATGGTTGTGCATCCCGCTGAGCCGGATACCGGTATCCATTTCATGCGCAAGGATCTATCCGCCGGCGAAGGTCTGATTGCCGCACGTTGGCACAACATCGTGGACACCGAAATGTCCACCGCCATTGGCAACGAATACGGTCACTCCATCGATACCGTGGAGCACCTCATGGCGGCCTTGCGCGGCTGTGGTGTGGACAATGCACTGGTCGAGGTGGATGGCCCGGAAGTGCCGATCATGGATGGCAGCTCGGAACCCTTTGTCACCATGATCGAACGTATTGGCACGCAGATACAGGATGTCCCGCGCAATGCCATCTGGATTCAACGTCCCGTCGAAGTCCGTGATGGCGACAGGTACGCCATCCTGATGCCCGCCAACACACTGCGGATTAGCGTGGAGATAGACTTCGACAATGTTATGGTGGGTTCACAGACGCTGTCGGTGGAACTGGTCGACGAGGCCTTCCGTCGGCAAGTGGCCCGGGCCCGAACCTTTGGTTTCATGAACCAGGTCGAGGCGCTGAAAAAGCGTGGCCTGATCAAGGGTGGCTCGTTGCGCAATGCTATCCTTGTCGACGGTGATCGTATCGTCAATGAGAATGGTCTGCGCTACCGCGATGAATTCGTGCGTCACAAGGTGCTGGATTGTCTCGGCGACCTGTCACTGGCCGGGGCGCCGATCCTCGGCCACTACTATGCCTACAAACCCGGCCATGAACTGAACCACCGGTTGATGCAGAAACTATTTGCGGCCCGTGATACTTGGTTCTATATTACGGTGAACGAATTCAATGCCCTGATAGGGCGGCATGGACAGGGTCTGAAGCCGCCCCGGCAGAGCGTGGTCGGAATGCTCCGGAAGCAGGCCGTGTGCTGACATCCACAATCAAATGACGCCCTGGCGGCGGGATGTTTATCCTTGTCTCTCCCTCTGCCGCCGCCGTCAGGGCCCGGGTGTGGAAGATCCACACTTTGGAACGGCCCCTCAGGCCGCGATAGTCCGTATGGATATCCGCTTATCGTGGGGAGGTCGCCTGAATTAGTCACCCAAGGCGTCCAGTAACCGTTCAATGGCAGCGAAGCGCATTTCGGCATCGGGGAAGTCGCCGGCGAGGCGTAGCTTGTCCTGCCCATCCATCCGGTAGGTGTCCGATTGGGTTTGGATCAGGTGGATGATCTTCATCGGGTCGATATCGGGCTCGGTAACAAAGTGCACCCGACCGACACTGTCACCCATCTCGATCTTGCGAATGCCCAGCGGTGTGGCACGCAGCTTGAGTTCGGTAACGTGAAATAGGTTCTTTGCCTGATCCGGCAGCAGGCCGAAGCGGTCGATCATCTCCACCTGTAGCTCGCGTAATTCTTCTGCACTTTCTGCACTGGCAATACGTTTGTACTGGATCAGACGGGTGTGCACATCGGGCAGATAATCGTCGGGTAGCAGGGCGGGGATGCCCAGATCAATCTCGGCGCCGTGATCTAGTGGCCGATCCAGTTCCGGCTGGCGGCCGGACTTCAGCGCCTCCACGGCGCGATCCAGCAGTTCCATATAAAGGGTAAAGCCGACTTCCTGCATGTGACCGCTCTGACCCTCGCCGAGCAGTTCACCGGCGCCACGGATCTCCAGATCGTGGGTGGCCAGGGTGAAGCCGGCGCCCAGGTCGGTGATGGCCTCGATGGCCTCAAGGCGTTTCACCGCATCGGCGGTCATCACGTTGCGTGGCGGCACCACCAGGTAGGCATAGGCCTGATGATGTGAACGGCCGACACGCCCGCGCAGCTGATACAGCTGGGCGAGACCGAAACGGTCGGCGCGGTTGATGATGATGGTGTTGGCGTTGGGAATGTCGATGCCGGTCTCGATGATGGTGGTGCACACCAGCACGTTGAAACGGTGGTGGTAGAAATCCGCCATCACCCGTTCCAGATCGCGCTCGCGCATTTGTCCGTGGGCCACTGCCACGCGCGCCTCGGGAACCAGCGCCTCGAGTTCGCGCGCCTGTTTTTCGATGCTCTCCACCGTGTTGTGCAGGAAGAACAGTTGTCCGCCGCGGCGGATTTCGCGCAGGCAGGCTTCCTTGACCACGGTCTCGTTCCACTGGCTGACAAAGGTCTTCACCGCCAACCGCCGCGCCGGTGCAGTGGCGATGATGGACAGGTCGCGGATGCCGGATAGGGACATGTTGAGGGTACGTGGGATGGGCGTGGCGGTGAGAGTCAGTACATCCACTTCCGAGCGCAGGGCCTTGAATTTGTCCTTCTGCCGCACGCCGAAGCGGTGCTCCTCATCGATGATCACCAGCCCCAGTTGTTTGTACTTGATGTCGCCGTGGATCAGTTTGTGGGTACCGATAATGATGTCTACATTACCGCTTTTCAGCCCTTCCAGAACCACCGCTTGTTCCTTTTTGGAACGGAAACGTGATATCGACTCGATGCGTACCGGCCAGTCGGCAAAGCGGTCTTTGAAATTTTCGTAATGCTGTTGCGTTAGTAGGGTGGTGGGCACCAACATGGCCACCTGCTTGCCGTCCTGCACAGCGATGAAGGCGGCGCGCATAGCCACCTCGGTCTTACCGAAACCGACATCACCGCACACCAGCCGATCCATGGGTTTGTCGGAGCGCATGTCGGCCAGCACGCCACTGATGGCCTCCTGCTGATCCGGGGTTTCCTCGAAGGGAAAGGCCGCGACGAAGGCGGCGTATTGACCATCGTCGAGGTGATAGACATGGCCTTTGCGTGCCTCGCGCTGGGCGTAGATGGACAGCAGCTCGGCGGCCACGTCGCGCACCTTTTCGCGCGCCTTGCGTTTGGCCTTTTCCCACTGGCCGCTGCCCAGCTTGTGCAGGGGCGCGGTCTCCGCTGAGGCGCCGCTGTAGCGGCTGATGAGATGCAAGTGGCTGACCGGCACATACAGCTTGTCGCCACCGGCATATTCCAGGGTGAGAAATTCCTGTTCCACGGCACCCAGCGCCAGCTTCTGTAACCCCAAATAGCGGCCTACGCCATTGTCTTCGTGTACCACTGGGGAGCCGACTTCCAGTTCAACCAGGTTCTTGATGACCTGATCGGCGTCACGGGTTTTGCGCTGGCGGCGGCGCTGCTGCAGTACCTGTTCACCGAACAGCTGCGGTTCGGCGATGACGGCCAGTGGTGGCTGCGTCAGCAACAGGCCTTCTTCCAGCGCGGCGACGGTGATGGCCAGCGGCATCTCACCCCCGGCAAACTCGGCCCAGCTGTCCACTGCAGTGGGGTGCAGGTCGCAGCCGCGCAGCAGTTCCAGCAGGGTTTCGCGGCGGCCGGTGGATTCGGCGCAGAACAGTACGCGGCCATCGAACTCATCGAGAAAGGCCACCATCTTTGCGCTGGGCTGCTCTGCGCGAGCGTCCAGCGTTAGCCGTGGTGGAGCCTGGGTGGCGAAGTTGTGACGGCCTGATTTTTGTTGCGAGGCGTCGGGCAGCTCGAAATGCTGCACGCCGATCTGTGCGCGCTTGCCGAGCTGCTGGAAGAATTCATTTTCGCGCAGGAACAGCGCATTGGGTGGCAGCAGCGGGCGCGAGACATCGTGCCGGCCCTGCTCGAAACGTTCTTCGACATCGATCCAAAATGCACTGACCGCTTCGCTCACGCCCTCGGTGGTGACTGCCAGTGCCGACGGAGCCAGATAGTCGAACAGGGTCTGCGTGTGCTCGAAGAACAATGGTAAGTAGTATTCGATGCCTGGAGGCGTGTTGCCTTCGGTGACCTCGTGATAAATGGTGCAGGCCTGCGCATCGCCCTCGAATTGCGCACGCCAGGCGCGGCGGAAGCGGGTGATGGCCTCGGGATCGAAGGGAAATTCACGTGCCGGCAGCAGGTGGATACGATCCACCTTTTCGATGGAGCGCTGGGTTTCCGGGTCGAAGGTGCGGATGCTGTCGATCTCATCATCGAACAGTTCGATGCGGTAGGGCAGTGACTGGCCCATGGGGAACAGGTCGAGGATGGCGCCACGTACTGCAAACTCACCGTGTTCGATGACCTGTGACACGCAGCGGTAGCCGCCGCTGTCAAGGCGGGTGCGCATCTCCTGCAGATCCAATACCTGTCCACGTTCGAGCAGAAAACAGTTGGCATCGAGAAAGCCCTTTGGGGCGAGACGGTGCAGCAGGGTGGCGACGGGCACGATGAGCACACCGCGGGCCAGATCCGGCAAGCGTGACAGGGCGGCCAGACGCTCGGAGATAATGTCCTGATGCGGTGAAAAGATGTCGTAGGGCAGGGTTTCCCAGTCGGGGAAGGTCAGCACCGGCAGGTTGCCGGCGAAGAAGCGGATTTCGTATTCCAGCCGTGTCGTCGCGGGGGTGTCCGGCGTAATGACGATTAGTGGTGCGCTGGCCCGCTGCGCGGCACTGGCAATGGCCAGGGCCTCGCTGCTGCCATAGAGCTGACCCCACTGGCTGCGGCGGCCGGGCTGGTCGTCGAGGGGAGGGAAAAAGAGATCAGTACTGGATTCGGGCATGATAAATAACGGATGCTGGCAATGGAGGGCGCGTATTGTACCCCAATCGATAACGCGGAGAGTGTTGGCACAAGAAATGACGCAGTCTGGTAGGTTGGGCTGAGAGCGGCGATGCCCAACGGGGCGTGATTGTTGGGGTTCGCCGCGCTCGCCACCAACCTACGGGCTAATTTTATGGATCACCAGTCAGTGTCGGCGACAGGGATAGGCGTTTTGTAGGGCCTTCATGGCCAGCCGCTCCGCTGGCTGGGTGGCCAAGTCGAGGTGCTGGCGTGCATAACGCAAGACGATGCGTGCAGCGTTGCGGTAGCGCATGTTCCAGTCGAAGCAGTAGAGGTTGAAATCGGCCTGTGAACCCTTGCCATCGGTGACCTGTGCAAAACGCAGCTTGGCTAGCTCGTTGGCGTGTTGAGCCGCCGCCAGTATGCCGCTGAGATAGGCCATGCAGACGAAGGTACTGGTCTGCTCTTCTTGTGGCATCTGTTCCATGCCTTTGTCCAGCGCGCCCAGTGCCAGATAACAGCTGGTCGCCAGACTGTCGCCATTGGTGATGGTGTTGGGCGCCGCCTTTGCCGCGAGGGCGGACTGGCTGAGGGCGAGAAATAACAGGCAGATCAGCGGTTGCAACAGAGTTTTCATGGTTTTCAGTGTGGTGATGGGTGCGTGATGGGTGTGTGATGTCTGGTTATTGTAATCGTTTTGCCGGGATTGCAGGAAAATAAAAAGTGCAGCTGAACAGGTATCGCCGTGCGCTATGCGCACAAGATGGACGTTCCATTTTCCGGTGAACGCGATGTTTTTTTGTGGTGGGATAGTTTTACTAATTCTACTTTGTCAGATTAGATATCAATAAAATCATGGTGTTATGGTTTTAAAGCCTATTTTGTAACGACTTACACCATGAAGCGCATAAAGGTTTCACAGGATAAAGCTTTTGATACCTTCCTTCAGCAGTGTCAGCAGCCAGGCTGGAGTAACATTCGCCGCAAGCTGCGGGGAATCAAACCCCCAGAGATTCAACAGATAGTGGGTACTCAAGTTGAAAACAAATTTTTCTCAATGAGCGTTCATGTGCCAGGTATTGCTGATAGATGGTCTCCAACAAGCCTGGGCCAAGCACCTTGTGAACATCGATGGCAGCACCAATGATTCGATGTGCTCATTCACTATTATCTTTCAACACTTCATGTTCTTCTATGGTGTAAAGTAGTTACCCTGTTTTCAAGCATTTTTAAAATAGCCCGGGAACCTGTGGCTTTGCCTGTGGTTACAGGGCTTTATTGCCTCCTGCCCACAGGAAAAAGGCATGCAAAAATAGGCTATTAGGATTATGGCTACGTTTAAAAACAATGATTTAAATGTGACAAAGTAGAACTAAGACGCAAAGAAAAAGGGAGCATGTTCGCACATGATCCCTCGATCTCTTCGATTCGAGTGGTACCGAGGGCCGGAATCGAACCGGCACTCCCGTGAAGGAACCGGATTTTGAATCCGGCGCGTCTACCAGTTCCGCCACCCCGGCACACAGGCGCGCATGATACAGCCAATGAGGCATTTGCGGCAAGGCGGGCGGGGATGCTTTTTGCTACACTCGCGCGCCATGCGACGCACCGACTTTCATTTCGATCTGCCCGACGAACTCATTGCCCAATACCCTGCCGCGGAGCGCACGGCCAGCGCGTTGCTGTGCCTGGATGGCGACAGCGGTGCACTGGCTGATCGCCACTTCCGTGAGCTGCCGCAACTGCTGCGCGCGGGCGACCTGCTGGTGTTCAACGATACCCGCGTGATTCCGGCCCGTCTGTTTGGCCAAAAAAAAACGGGTGGCAAGGTTGAGGTGCTGGTGGAGCGGGTGCTGGATACACGTCGCGTGCTAGCCCATGTGCGTGCCAGTAAATCGCCCAAGACAGGCAGCCACCTGAATCTGGAGGGCAACATTGTGGCGGAGATACTGGGCCGGCAGGGTGAATTGTTCGAATTGGCGTTGTCGGGTGGCTGCAGCGACTCGGGGGGTGGCGGTGATTCGGCGCTGGATTTGCTCGAAGCCCACGGCCACATGCCGCTACCGCCCTACATTTCACGCGCCGACGCCAACGATGACCGAGAGCGCTACCAGACCGTCTACGCCGACAAGCGCGGCGCGGTGGCGGCGCCCACCGCCGGCCTGCACTTCGATCAGGCCATGCTCGATACCCTGGTCGCGCAGGGTGTGGATGCCGCTTTCGTCACCCTGCATGTCGGTGCCGGCACCTTCCAGCCGGTGCGCGCGGACGATATCCGTGACCACCACATGCATGCCGAAACTATCGAGGTCAGCGAGGCGGTGGTGGCGGCCGTGGCCCGCACTCGTGCACGTGGTGGCCGGGTGGTGGCGGTGGGCACCACCAGCGTGCGTTCGCTGGAGAGCGCAGCGCATGTGGGTGGCGGCGAGCTGCGACCCTTCGCCGGTGACACCGACATTTTTATTACCCCCGGCTACGAATTCCGCGTGGTGGACGCCCTGCTGACCAATTTCCACCTGCCTGAATCCACCCTGCTGATGCTGGTGTCGGCCTTTGCCGGTTACGAAAACGTGATGGCCGCCTACCGCCATGCGGTGGTACAACGTTACCGCTTCTTCAGTTACGGCGATGCCATGTTTCTCTCCCGGGCACGCGGATAATGACGGCCCGGCATTTGACTCTGCTGGTGCCCGCTCTGCGATCCCACGCGGATTGCGGCGTGTTGCCGGAACGCCTGCCGGCGTTGGAGACTCTGCTTGGCCGTGCGGATTGTTACGATACCGGGCAGTGCGGACTGGAGGCCAGCCTGTTTGCCTTGTTCGCTGTGACGGCCGCTGCCGACCGCGACCTGCCGGTAGCCAGCGTTACCTACATCGCTGACACGGGCCGCCCGCCCGAGAGCGCCTGTCTGCGTGCCGACCCGGTGCACCTGATGCCGGATCGCGACCAACTGGTGCTGCTGGACAGCACCAGTCTGGATCTGCAAGCCGCCGAGGCCCAGCATTTGATTGCCGAGCTGAACGCAGTCTATGCCGAGGACGGCTGGCGTTTCGAGGCCCCTGATCCGCAGCGTTGGTATCTCCACCTGCCGGAGATGCCGCGTCTGCGTACCCAGCCGCTTGCCGACGTGAACGGACAGCCTGTCGGGCGCCGGCTGCCCAGCGGGGAACAGGGTAAGGCCTGGCACGGCATCATGAATGAGATACAGATGCTGTTGCATACCAGTGATGTGAACCTGCAACGCGAGACCCATGGTCAGTTGCCCGTAAGCAGTTTGTGGTTTTGGGGTGGAGGAGCGGTGCCGCTGTTGGCAGCGCAGCGTTGGACACAGATTGGCAGCGATGAACCCGTTGCCGTCGGGTTGGCGCAGCTCAGTGGTGTGGCGCATGGCCCTGGGCCGGAAACTGCGCGTCAGTGGCTGGCGCAAGCGGCGCAAAGCGGGGAATACCTGCTGGTGCTGGAAAATCTCGACATCGGCCTGAAACAGGGGGGTGGCGAGGGCTGGTGGACGGCCTTGCAGACGTTTGAACAGCAATGGATTGAACCGCTGCTGGCGGCCCTGCGCAGCAGGCAGATCGACAGTCTGACCCTCGACGACGGCGCAGGCCGCGCCTGTCGACTGACCCGCCGCAGCCTGCGCCGTTGGTGGCGACGGCGTGTGCCCCTTACGCAAAACAATAAATAGCGTAACGCCGGCCTGCGTGCCGCCGGGTGTGGCCACGGCGCACCGGCACGGTGGATGTTATCGATGTCTTACTGCGGGGTTGTTTATTCGTCCCCTTTTAAGGTTAAAACCACTTTAGCGGGTGGTGGTTGAGTGCCCTTGTTGCCCAAGCTCCGCCTGGCTGGCCGCAGAGAGATCCTGCAAATGTGCCCACGCTGTGTGCAGGGGTTTGGGGATTTCACTGGCGGAACCCAGCAGCGGGGCGATTTTTGCTGGCAGCTCGTCGATCATGCAGCAGCCAGTGGGGATGCCCTTCTGGAATTGTCCGGCATTGGAAAACACCACACAGCCACAGGTCGCGATGTCTTTCGTATTCCATTTCACCGCCTGCCGCTGGTGTGGATGGGTGTAGAGCGGGTTGTCGAATTTCAGTGTCTTGCCATTGATGAGCTGCGTCCACCGATCCACCGAACGGCCACCGAAGAGCAGACCTTCGCGGTGCTCGAGGCTCAACACCACAATGCCCTTCGGCACCAGCAGCAGGCAGTCGATAAAGGCCAGGCCATCGATGCCATCGGGTAGCACCACGTTGTGCAGTGACGGTACACCCAGCGAGTCGATGACTGCCGTGACATGGTGTTCATGCCGCGTGGTCTGGCGCCGGTGGCGGAGGAAATACCCGGCGGCAGCGGCCAGAACCAGCAGTGTGGCGAGGCCGAGCCACACCAGCCCCGGGTTTTGTGTGATGAATGCCATTGGCAAATTCGGAATTTTTTGATCGTGCAGGACAGTGGCGGCGAATTATACCTGTCTTTGTGACAGATGATTCAATGATAGACTGGTAATAATACAATTTACGCCAGAATCTGCTGCATTGGCCCGGCAGTCATGTATGCCGTGTTCAGCCGGTGTGTGCCTGCCCAAGACGTGCTGGCGAATTTCCCTGTTACAAAATAGGATTGGAGCATGAAGAACAGTCTCGAAGTCTGTGTGAAATTTGATCTCAAAGGGCGGCATTATGTGCCGTGCATCGATCTGGAGCAGGCGCTGGAGATGGTGATTCAACGCTGATGAGTATCACCGACATCACTATTACCCGTCGTCCGAATGCGACTGTCCCCACGGATCTGCCCGCCGACCTGCCGCCGTTGCTGGGGCGAATTTACGCCGCGCGTGGCATTGTTTCTGCCGAGATGCTGGATCGCTCGCTGGCGAAGCTGTTGCCTTTTACTGAACTGCTGGGCATCGATGTCGCCGTCGATCTGTTGGTGCAGGCCCTGCGCGAACAGCAGCGTATCCTTATCGTCGGTGACTTCGATGCCGATGGCGCCACCAGTTCGGCACTGGCGGTGCGGGCGTTGCGTGCGATGGGAGCGGCGCAGGTGGATTATCGGGTGCCGAACCGTTTTGAGTATGGCTACGGTCTGACGCCGGAGATTGTCGCCGTGGCGGCGGAAAACAAGCCCGATTTGCTGATTACGGTGGACAACGGCATTGCCAGCATCGATGGTGTGGCGGCGGCCAAGGCGCGCGGCATGCGTGTGCTGGTGACCGACCATCACCTGCCCGGCGATGTCCTGCCGGCGGCGGATGCCATCGTCAACCCCAATCAGTCGGGCGACACCTTTCCCGCCAAGAGTCTGGCCGGTGTCGGGGTGATTTTTTATGTCATGCTGGCGCTGCGCGCGCGGCTGCGCGAGGCGGGCTGGTTCGGCGAACGGAAAATTACCGAACCCAACCTGGCCAGCCTGCTGGATCTGGTGGCGTTGGGCACGGTGGCGGACGTGGTGCCGCTGGAGCACAACAACCGCATTCTCGTTGCCCAGGGGTTGGTGCGTATCCGACGCGGGCAGTGTTGCCCCGGTATCAGTGCGTTGATCCGTGTGGCCAAGCGCAATCAGGCCGACCTGGTGGCGGCGGATCTGGGGTTTGCACTGGGGCCACGACTCAATGCCGCCGGGCGGCTGGAGGACATGGCGCTGGGTATCGAGTGCCTGCTGGCCGACGATCCGGATGCGGCGCTGTTGCTGGCGCAACGGCTGGATGAACTGAACCGCGAGCGCCGCGAGATCGAAGTGGAAATGAAGGCCGAGGCGATGGTCATTCTCGACGCCATGGAACTGGCCGAAGACGCCGAGCTGCCAGTGGGCCTGTGCCTGTTCGAGCCGCACTGGCATCCGGGTGTGATCGGCATCCTTGCCTCGCGGGTCAAGGATCGCCTGCACCGGCCGGTGATCGTGTTTGCCGAAACGGGTGCTGAGTCGGGCGATGACGATATCAAGGGCTCGGTGCGTTCGGTGCCCGGTTTGCACATCCGCGATGTGCTGGACGCAGTGGCCAAGCGGCATCCCGATCTGCTCAGCAAATTCGGCGGCCATGCCATGGCCGCCGGGCTATCGCTGGCGCGAGGTGATTTTGCGCGTTTTAGTCGCGCCTTCGACGAAGAAGTGCGGCGTCATCTCGATCCGGCGGATCTGCGCCGGGAGCTGTTGAGCGACGGCGAATTACAGGTATCCGAACTGAACCTGCAATTGGCCGAGAGCCTGCGCGCTGCCGGGCCATGGGGCCAGGGTTTTGCCGAGCCGCTGTTCGATGGTGTGTTCGAGCTGGTTCAGCGGCGTATCGTTGGTGAATGCCACCTGAAGCTGGTGCTGCGCCCGCCGGGCGGTGGGCAGATCATCGACGCCATCGCCTTCAACACCGTGGACGACGACTGGCCGGCGGATACCACACAGGTGGAACTGGCCTATCGACTGGACGTGAACGAGTACAACGGCCGTCGCAGTGCGCAACTACTGGTGGAGCATATTCAGGGCGTTTCCAGCAAATCTTGATCTCACTGGATCTTGCTGCGGGGTCGTTATACGTCCCGTTTTAAGGTTAAAACCACCGCTTTTAGGCGGTCAAATTTATCCGTGCCGCTTGTTGTATGGGTTGTTGAAGGTGTGTCTCTGTAGGAGCGGCTTCAGCTGCGAACAACGTTTGACATGATCCTCACGGCGAAAGCCGTGCCTGCAATGAGTTTTATTTTTCATTAACTTGGTCAAAACCACCGTCTTTAGACGGTGACTTTGATTTTCATGTGTTGACGCATGCGCGCTGATGACGGTGCGATATTGATGACTTTAGCCATTAGCACCGAATGCGCTAACCCACCTACTTTAGTCGGTGGTAGTTTAGTGAACCGAGTCATAATTTCTCTACCCTTCACTGCCGCATTCCCGGCGACCTGCGGCTGTAGTATCATGCCGGGTTTCCTCCATGGCCCTTCCACGGCAAAAAACAAAAAGGTTTTTCCCCATGCTCGAGATTGGTCTCATCACCTCCCGCATTAAAGACATGCAAGGGCGCGCGTATGTGCTTAGGGGGTACCTTTGACTACGATACCAAGCGCGAAAGACTGGTAGAGGTCGAACGGGAACTGGAAGCCCCGGAGGTCTGGAATGACCCTGAGCGTGCCCAGGCTTTGGGTCGCGAACGCGCCCAGCTAGAAAACGTGGTCAGTGTCCTCAGTCAGATGAAGGAGACCCTGGACGAGTCCCTTGAGCTGCTGGAAATGGGCGCAGAAGAAGACGATCAGGAGACCGTCGACGCAGTGCTGACGGATCTGGATCGGCTGGAAAGGGATCTTGCTGCGCTGGAATTCCGCCGCATGTTTTCCGGCGAGATGGACAGCGCCAATGCCTTTCTTGATGTCCAGGCCGGTTCCGGCGGCACCGAGGCGCAAGACTGGGCCAGCATGTTGCTGCGCATGTACCTGCGCTGGGGCGAGCGCCATGGCTTCAAGACCGAGCTGATCGAGGTCTCCGACGGCGAAGTGGCCGGTAT
>JALTPW010000210.1 GCA_026999335.1 Chromatiales bacterium | reverse complement strand
AGGCGAATAGTGACTCATATTTAACGAAAATGTGCGGGAAAATGAGCCAAAATGGCTTTTCCGCAGTAGGCTCCTAGTTCTCGGACAGGCTCCTAGGTACACTTTCTCTTATATTTACATAGTTATGCAGAATATTTTGTTAAGTTTGCGCGCCGAAACTTGAGTTATAAATAATCATCAGCCATCTGGCATGCCGTTAAAGGACGTTTTCCATGAAATATCGAGTACCTACCCCCATTTATTTAACCGGTTTGGCGTTATTGGCGCTGATATTGCTTACAGCCTGCGGCGGTAATGACGGTTCGGGATCTGGCCCTGACACTTTGCCCGCAATAGGCGATGCAGACAACGATGGCTTGGAAAATCAAGTGGAAACTGCAGGCTGGATTATCGATATCGATTCACTCGGTTACGGACTTTCTGAAATCGACAAACTGGAAACCCGACATGTGACCAGTGATCCACACCTTGCCGATACTGATGGCGATGGTTTAAGCGATTTTGAAGAACGATCAGCCAATACGGATCCTCGTAGCAGTGATACTGATGGCGATGCCCTTAGCGATTTTGATGAACTACGCATCTACAAAAGCTCACCGATTTCAAAAGATAGCGATGGTGATGCAACTGGCAGTGGCTCTGGCATTCCCAATGCCAGTCTGTTTGATGGCCAGGAGGTCAATATCTTACTTACCTCCCCCTTAGATGAGGATACAGACGGTGATGGTCTTTCAGACCTTGAGGAAGTCACCAGTGCCGGCGGCGCCAGGCCACTCATTGCCGATGTGCCGGATATCAGATTGGCTGTCTACAACAACCCACAAATCTCCTACACCGGCACAATAGTCAATTCAGCAGGTAAGGAAGAGACTGTGGGCAATACATTTTCACAGGGCTCTTCAAGCAGCGCGACCTCTAGTCGTTCAGATACCCGAAGTAGCTCCACGATGATAAGTACCAGCCGTACTGCAGGGGGGTCGGTTTCCGCCAGCTACCCTTGGAGTGCATCAGTGGAAGCACATTACGAGTCGACTACCTCCAAGTCCACATCCTACGGCATGGAAAGCACCACATCTTTTGACCAGACCCGGTCGGAAGAAATGTCTGCGGAACAAAGCAATGTGCTGGGAAAATCCAGTAATCGCGAAGTAACCTACACCGGAGGAACCATTAAAATAAACTTCGATCTGGGAAATGAAGGTTTACTTCCCGTCGAGATAAGTGACATTGAAATTGCCGCTTCTCAATTTAGTGATAATGACATTGAGAATCTTATTCCTGTTGGACTGTTAGTTCCGGATCCAAACGGTTCTGCGACTTGGACACTGGGCGTAAACAACAGCTCGGAAGGTAATATTGCCAGTGTGACTCTCGACTCACCGGCGGTAATTGAAAATTTACTGAATAATCGAAGCGGACTGTTTTTTAAAGTATCTAAATACAAAATAATCGATTTTGTTAGTAACAGAGACTACGTTGTACAAGACAGCTCAGTTAAACAGCGTACCGGCAAACTGACTCTCGATTATGGCCAGGGTATGGTGAAGTCCTATAATATTGCCACCAATGTCAGGCGCGACCCTGATACGAATAAACCAATGGGGATTTCCTTAAAGGAAATCTTGGCTCCCAAAATTCTTGACTTGGAGTATAAGACCCAACCGAGTTCAACAACGGGGATGGAAATATTAACGGGGCTCGAGCTGTCGTCCAATAGTGGTACATTTCGGGAAATTGGCAGCGAAGAAAAGGACGGTTTCTGGATGGTCATTAGCGAACAAGACGTTTCTATAAACGACAAAAGCTTTGACAGTATAATTCTGAACCAAGGGGAACAAATCAGCTTGTTATTTATTCGCGACCAGGATGAAGACGGCTTGTATGAGCGCGAGGAAAATCTTCTTGGTACAGACGATTTACTAGCCGATACGGATGCTGACGGCCTAAGCGATTTTGAGGAAGTTCGTACGGGTTGGAGTGTATCGTTTTATGAAGAAGGCAACGTAGTCTACCCGGATCCGAGGATTGCGGACACCGATAATGATGGCTTAAATGACGCCGAAGAAAAGGCTGCGGGAACCGATCCACGCAACCCTGATACTGACGCTGACCAAATAAATGATCTTGTAGACTCTGATCCATTGGCTCCAACTACATATACCTTGGTGGATAGCTACACGTGGGCAGGCCGTACAATGAACTACAGCAATATCAAAGTGAATGGCGGTACACAAAGGGAAGTGACGGTAACGCCTGGCGCCTCCGTGATATTCACGACGGACTGGAGCTTGTCTGTTGCCGGCGCAACCTATTGCCTCGGTTGTATTGTGCAATTTTACACGGGCATACAGAATGCGGGCGAATCTTGCCTGGTTAGTAGGACTATGTCCAATGGTACTACGGGCTCTGGCTCCACCAGCTTCACCGTCAATGCGCCCACGGAACCTGGCGTTTACCTGGTGAACACAAATATTTCACTGCAATATTCCTGTGTTAATATCAATGTAAGGGCAGACCCAAACAATGCCTTGGCGATTATCACGGTACAATAATTAAAGTAAGGTAAACCCCCGGCTTTGCCGGGGGGTACTCACAGGTTTGATCGTTCCCACGGCCTATCTATCCTAGAGGGTGTTAACAATCATCAAGCAAGCCATATCATCACCGAGGCTCCAGGATAGAGCGCTGCGCTCCCACCCATAACGCCAATATCCACGCATCCACCACATTTCAGAAAATGATGGCTAGACCCGTGGCGACAAAAATCACCGCGATCAGCACAAAGGGCAGCTGCGCCCGCAGTAAGCGAATCTTTTCCCGGTGAATATGTGCCGCGAATTCGGGCGATATGCTGTCTGCTGTCTGGTTCAAAACATTTCCCCACACAAAAATACGTAGCGAGTTTACACGTCCACCCGCCGTTGCCTAATCAGATCCTGAATCCGTGACTTCAGGTAGACCTTTGGCTAATACCTGGGACGCATGTTCACTGCTACCCTCCTGCGCTGCAACAAACAACAACAAGAGAAATAGAGGATATCCCCATGCACATTCGATCCAACGGCAACCCCGGACTCTGGCTGGGTGCTGTATTGCTGCTCACCCTGCTGCTCAACGCCTGTGATAATGGTGCCAGCACGGCCGAGTCCCAGCTCGATGCACCGGATGGCCTGCAGGAAGAAATCCTTACTGCAACGGCGCAGATTGACGACTATGTCCTGGAAGACAGCCGCCAGATCGATGGCACCACCATGGAATACACCTACCGCGCCAGCCTGAACAACGATGATTTCCCCGCCAGCCAGATCACCGCGCGTATCGTCGAGACCCCGGACGGCATCACCCTCATTGATGGCACCTTGAGCTTCGACGATATCGCCGCCAACGGCCGCAAGGGCAGCAGCAAGAGCTTCGTCCTGCGCCGCGATCTCAGCCAGCCCTTCCGCGTCGAGGATCTGGAGTGGATCATCGAGGCCGAGCGTGAAGCCAGCCTCAGCTTCGAGGCCGGGCAACACGAACTGCGCATGGGTGTCGGCGAAACCCGCGATATCAGCTACCAGTTGCTGGCCTTCAACCCCGACGGCACCTCCCGCGACCTGATCCTGCGCGAAAGCAGCGACCTTGGCCTGCATCTAGGCAGCAGCAACGGTGGCACCATCCGCCTCACCGCCGGCAGCAACAGCTACCGCCTCAAGCAGGCGGTGACCAGCCTCGAAGCCGGACGCTTCGAACTGACCCTTAGCGCCAGCCTGCCCAGCGCCGGCCTCGAACAAAGTGTGCGTATCAGCATCATCGTTGAGGCCGACAGTGACGGCGATGGCGTGCCCGACGAACTCGACCTATGCCCCGACAATGCCGCCGGCGACACCGTCAACAACGCCGGCTGCAACCCCGCCGACGTGATCGACACCAGCACCTTCCGTGACCTGCAAGTGGGTCAGATCACCTTCCGCATACGCGAGGACAATCTCGAAGAGGAGTACATCAATGGCGTTCTCACCAGCCTGCAGGCCAGTGGTTCACTGCTATTGCTGACTCCACTGGGCGAGATAGTATTGCAAGAAGCCGAGCTGGTATTCGAATACGGCGATTCCGCCCTGGCCGGCATTGAGCGCCTGCGCGGCACCGCCCAGGTTCCCTTCCCCAGTGTAGGCATCCTCGCTGATGCCGAAATCGGCACTCCGGTGATTGCCGATGTGGGTCTGGACTACGGCAGCAATCTGGCCGACCTCGAGGCACCGCTGGTGGATAGCCGTCAGTACCTGTTCTTCAAGTTCAGCGCCGGTTTTGAGGCCAGCATCGGCCCCATCGGCTTCGAAGCCCCCGGTGGTCAGTCCGTCACCTTCGTGCTCGACCCACTGGATCCCTTCTTCTTCCTCACCGGCAGCCTGCCCGGCCTGTCCGAGATTGGCGGCGTGGAAGACCTCGGCATCGCCATGTCCCTGCAGGGCCTGATTCCCTTCGTCCCCGACACCACCTGGGGCATCGGTGACGAGATTGGCAACTTCGATGCCAACCTGTATCTGCAGGGCGTCATTCCCTTCGCCCGTCTGCCACTGAACCTGGACGGCTCACTGGTGGTCGACGTGGACGTCAACGACGATGGCAAGACCCTGTTCAACAGCCTCTCACCGGATGTGGAATACGGTGGTAACGGCATCCTCAACGTTGGCATCGACTTCCTCAAGTTCTTCAGCTTCGGCTTCGAGCTGGGCAGCGCCAGCCTCGGCATCAAGATTACCGATGGCGAACAAAATGCCTACTTCAGCGGTATGCTCGATCCCGACACCGACTTCTTGCCGCCGGAACTGGTGCCTATCCGTCCCAGCACTGCGGTCAATATGGCCGGCCTGATCAGCGATGACATCGCCCAGTCCTTCCTGCGCGGCGAGGGTGAATTCAACCTCGATGCCTCAAGCCTGGGCCGTTTGGTCGGTATCAACCTCAACGACCTGAACACCACCAGCGCGACTTTCAGCGCCGATCGCAATGGCATCCGCTTGACCGGCCTCACCCGCAGTAGCATCTATCCCGGCGTCGGCTTCGACGGTGATGCCCAGCTGGACGCCAACTTCACCGGCTCCCCCACTGACTGGGACATCGGTATCAGTGGCCAAATGGAGATTGCCGGCACCCCCATCAGTCAGGGAAAACTGCAGGTCAGCACGGCAGGCATGTTCGTCAGCGGTGATTTCGTCACTCCGCTGACACGCATTGGCATGAGCGGCAAAATCGATGCCAGCGGTAT
>JALTPW010000209.1 GCA_026999335.1 Chromatiales bacterium | reverse complement strand
AGGTGGTGGTGGGCACCGCCGGGTCGCCCTGCTGCTCGATTTTCGTCAGCCGCCCGAGAACGTCGTGGGTGTAGCGCGTCACCCGGCCCAGGGGGGCGTGGCGGAAGAACGTTGCAATCAGCCGGCCGTCGTCGTGGCGCCAGCCGACGGACAGTCACAGGGCCGATGAATGTACCACCCTTGCGCTCCGGCCGGGCAAAACAAAGGTGAGGGCGGCCCCGCGACCGGGGCCGCCGTCAAGATAGTCTGATTTTTAAAAGAGCGTGCAGCGCCGGCGATGGCTTCACCAGTCTGCGCGGGACTTGTGCCCCGCCAGGGGCGCATCCCCAAACTATGCCGATATGCTACGTTCTGTCCGACCGAGCACTGCAAAAGGCTCGATCAAAAGTCAGGTGACATGGTGTCCTTTAAAGGAATAGCGTTAACGATGCTGATCCCTTTTCTTAATGGTCGCCACACATCTGATAACAATCCAGCCTAGACCACTCCCAAGCGCCCCCATCAAAAACATCGCGAATAAAATCACAGAGTAAAAAATAATGAACTTTGAAAAGCTGTTGGTAATGTCCAACGTCTTCGTCAGGAAGCCTCCAAGCCCACCCCCAAACCAGAAAGCCATCGGTAGCAGAGCGATATAGAAAATAGTTAAAAAAACATAGCCAATTAGCCGATATTTGTGAGGGTTCTCTGGGCACAAACCCAGAAGCTTGTTCAGAAGTATCAAACACGCGTAGAAACTGGGAGGGATAAGGAACAGAGCCGCGACAGGCGGAGGGAGATAGACGCACCTGAACAGTGTACACAGACTAATGCCAACTACTGTCAGTGCACTCAGGACGACCACCCCGACTACATTTCGCCTGATCATAAATGACCCTATCTATTCCTCAGGCATTCTGTCCAGCATTCCGCATGTATCCTCGCTATACATGAAAGGTCAGCACCGCCACAAGGATCTGCAGGACAGTCTCTATCTTGAAGACACTGCCTAACGCAACCATCCCAATCCCAGGGATCATCAGGCCAGTTTTTACAGACAAATGGCGCCACGTCACAGTAGTATTCACTGTCTGGCACTTCCTTACACCTACGCTCGTAATAAGAGCAGTCACTGGTTAAGCCAAGCGAATCTGTCCAACGCAAAGGATTACTGGAAGCATAGCCAAAACCATTTAAGCCTCCTGCCAACCCAATCGGGTCACTGGTAATATACCGACCCAGCGCCGGATCGTAGTACCTGAAGTAATTGTAGTAAAACCCAGACTCGGCATCCTCGTACTGCCCCGGCAGGCGGACGTTGAAGGTGATGCGGGTGCCGTCTCCGTCGGGGTCATCATCGATAAGGGCACGCCCAAAGGCCTGGTAGGCCGCCTTCCACACCACGGTCCCGCCCGCATCGGTCAGCACCACCGGCGCATCCCGGTAGTCCGTGTGCACCTGGTACACCCGGCCCCCCATTTCCACCTGAACCGGGGCGAAATTGAGCCCGGTGTGGCCATAGCGCACGGTGGGGGTGCCACCGGCGTCGTATTCCCC
>JALTPW010000208.1 GCA_026999335.1 Chromatiales bacterium | reverse complement strand
TGGGGTGGCGCGCCATGATGCCCGGTTACCGCCTGTATCCAGTATTCCAGTCCGGCGAAAGTATTACCGGCACGCAAGCTGCCGCTGCGCTGTAGAGGCAGCAAGCCAATCTGCCGAAAGTGATCCCTGAGATGTTCGCCCCAAAGCAGATGACCCAGTGCGTCATGGCGAGGCGAATTACTGCGCGGCCACTGCCGTTGCTGCATCGAATCAAACAGATCCGGGCGGAGATTCTGAAAACTGGCGGAATACTTGCCGATATCGTGTAGCGCGAGAAGAAAGGGCAGCCAGCAGACAAGATCGCTGTCACTCAAACCCAACAATATGGCCAATGACTTCCGCAGGCGAGCATGTCGTTGCAGCAAGATCTGGCCCACCGCCGCCACATCCAGACAGTGATAAGGCAGCAAATGACAGGCCGCGCCCTCTTCATTTTCTTTGCTGGCCTTTCCCCAGTAATAAAAATAGCCAGCCCCGGTATCGGTAGCTTTTGTCGATGAACTTTCCATATTGTTCTTTTTACCACCCCACCCTGTCAAAACCTGACCAGGCAAACGACTATTTTCCAGTTTTATCATCACTCCCCCTCACCCAGGCCTTCTCCCCCCACAACTGAGGTGTCTGCGTAGTTTTGTGTAATCTCCCGGGTTTCGCAGGCTCATCAGGCTACTTAGCTGTGGCGCCCTCCCGGGTTGCGAGACTCCAGTCCGCGTTTTCTTCAGACTTGCCGGCCATTGTCGCTTTCCAATATCAGGCACAGATCCTTGATGACGATAAGATTCTCACCCGAAATGCCTTTATACCACCCGACCCTGTCAAAACTTGACCGGGCAAACGACTATTTTCCGTTTTTTTCATTTTTTTCATTTTTTTTTCCGGTTTTGTCGTCACGGCCTCTCCATTCCAACCTTTTTCCCAAGGGCACTGGTATCCACATGAGGGTAAAGCGCCTCCGGTAAAACGGCTAACCCGGGTTTCGCGGGCTCAACCCAGGCTACTCGGGTATGTAGTTGTCGAAGGCCACCCTCAGTTTCTCTACATGCAGTTTGCACAGCTTATCGGAATCGATGATTTCCACATCTGGCCCGTATTTGAGAATGAGGCCGTGGCGTTTCGCCACGGATAACGCAGACTTGGCAGCTTGTTGAGGCTGGGTAACTCGTGCTTCAATGAGGCCGTGGCATTTCGCCACGGATAACGCCGATGTCCGGGAGTTCAACACACAGGCCCGGGGGCTTCAATGAGGCCGTGGCGTTTCGCCACGGATAAATAACACGAAGACGTTTGCCTGAATGAATATTTTGTAGCTTCAATGAGGCCGTGGCGTTTCGCCACGGATAAACGCCCGTTTCAGAGGCCTTGATTTTACTACGCTTGAGCCATGTATTGCGAGCAGTGCCATATCCCGATTATACCTTACACAGGTGTTCATCTGTACAGCAGCGAAAAACCGTAATTTATTCCGAATTTTCAAAGAGTTATCCATTTGCGAGCACTCCCCGGGGAATTCACCACCATCCAAGCACTCGCGTACAC
>JALTPW010000207.1 GCA_026999335.1 Chromatiales bacterium | reverse complement strand
GTTCTGAGCCACTCTGATCCAAGGGATGGAGCCTGAGCATGAGGGTCGGTGTTCTTGGCGGTGGGCAGCTCGCTCGCATGCTGGCCCTGGCAGGCTATCCGCTGGGGCTGGAGTTCGTTTTTCTTTGCCCCGTGCCTGACGCCTGCGCGGCGCCACTCGGTGAACACTTGTGTGCTAATTTCGATGATGAAGCCGCACTGCAACGCCTGGCCGGGAGCGTGGACAGGGTTACCTACGAATTCGAAAGTGTACCTGCCGGTACGGTGGCGTATTTAAACGGCAAATTGCCCGTCTATCCACCGCCACCAGCGCTGGCGACTGCCAGGGATCGTCTGCATGAGAAAAGCCTGTTCAACGAACTGGGCATCGATACCGCACCCTTCATGGCGGTAGACAGTCTGGATGATTTGCAGCAGGCGGTGGCGAAAATGGGTCTGCCGGCCATCCTCAAGACCCGAACCCTGGGTTACGATGGCAAGGGTCAGCAATGGTTGCGTGACCCGGCGGAACTGATGGTTGCCTGGGAAGGAATCAATGGCACAGCGGCCATTCTGGAGGGGGTCGTTCCCTTTGAGCGGGAGGTTTCTATCATTGCGGTCAGAAACCTGGCTGGCGAGATGGCCTTTTACCCGTTGACGGAGAATCGGCACGCCGCAGGTATTTTACAGCGTTCCATCAGCCTGCCGGATGATCCCATGCAAGGGTTGGCGGAAGATTATGCGCAACGCCTGCTCGAACACCTGGCGTACGTGGGCGTGCTGGCGGTTGAATTTTTTCAGCTCGACGGCCAGCTTCTGGTCAACGAGATGGCGCCGCGTGTCCATAACTCGGGCCACTGGACGATTGAAGGGGCGGTGAGCAGCCAGTTCGAAAATCATCTGCGGGCGATTCTGGGGCTGCCCTTGGGCAGTACCGCATTAACGGGTCACTCGGGGATGGTGAACCTGATCGGAGAGTTGCCCGACATCGACGCCGTGCTGAGCATACCTGGCGCTCACTTGCATCTCTATGGCAAGGAGCCACAACCCGGACGTAAACTGGGACACATCACCGTTTGTGCAGATAATGGTGATAGTTTGCAACATAGGTTGGCAGTGATGCCGGGAATCCAGAGCTAACCCAAGTTTAACGCGCCTATAAAAATCTATTGATTAGCCAGTCAGTTACGCCTCATCATTTTGGGTTAGGCCTTGACATGATGTCATTTCCAGTTTCACCCTGCCTCGCCGGACCTGCTGACACTGTTCGTGCTGCCGGTGTTGTACGGGGTGTTTTCGCGGGAGAAGATGGAATGCTGAGGGAAATCATCGCGGGCATGGCCCGCTCTACGATGAGATGAGGTCGTTTAACCCTCCCGTAGGAGCGGGCCATGCCCGCGATCAATGCCCACGGCGAATTCACGCCAACGCCTGAAAATCACATTACGCCAAGGCCGCACCCCTTTGAAGTGGTCAACTGATTAATCTAGGTTTAAGGTAGGCTGGGCAGTGCCCAGCCTACATTCCTCGTCGGTCTATGAATGAAACTCGTTAAATAAC
>JALTPW010000206.1 GCA_026999335.1 Chromatiales bacterium | reverse complement strand
AGTGCCTAGGTAGGCCGTCTTCGTATTGGTATGTGTGACCTTCATCGCCTCATTGAGCAAATTCTCGGGTAAATCTAGGGTCGTTCTCATATTCGCCTCCATAATTTATGCATACAATGCTATTCTAATATGCATAAACTTTCAAGAAGGCTAACGCTTAATGAATCCCAAAGTGGGGTATAACTCCGCCCCGAAATCCGGTGACTTATTCACTTACTAATCAGTCGGAAATAAAGGATATACTTTCTTTCTATTTTAGAAAGGACATTCATTGATTTGGAACCGACTGCCCGGAATAAAGTATTAGTGAAATCCTTTTTCAGAAATGAAGTGGTATCCTTTGCTGCTGGCCAGGTAGTATTATTCCTGACCTCACCGAATATTGAGAGGAGAAATAAAACATTTTAGGGGATATCATGTACAGCGTTTCCACTACATACCAGCTAAATTAGCACGTACCATTTTCGCCGCCATCATTGAAAATACATTGCATTCAATATCTTACAAAAACTTTGTAAACATTTTTCTTCTTGAAGTATTTGCGCATGCGCGGGATATTCAGGCATTCGCCGGAGTGACGATGTTTGCGGGATGTTGTGGGAGGAGGTCAAACCTGCAGAAATTCAAACACGATTTCCTGATCGACGAATGCCTGTGCCTGGTGTATGGCCGGCAATAATACCTGGTCGGCGAATTCGCAGCTGGTGGTGCCGGGGTCTTGTTGTGCCAGTTTACCGGCCATGGTTGGGGTGTGGCCTTTCTGTTGGTGGCATGATCACGTCCAGCCTTTACGTACTGTTTCTTATTCTCTGCCTGTTTGTCATCGGTGAAGACTTGCGGCAACGCCGAAACAGGACGTCGTAAACCTCAGCCATGGACGCCATGTCTGCGGAAAAAACCGAGCCCGGCAATGTCCCTGCTCACTATTTGGCCTCGGAATCGTGAACCTCCTCCGAAATACCGCGCATCCGGTTTTTCCACTGCCGGTGCTCGACCATGATGGTGACGATTTCGTCGATATTGTCCGTCACCGTGATGTAATCGAAATCCTCTTCCGAGATCGTGCCGCTGGTCAATAGCGTGTCACGCAGCCAGTCCAACAATCCCTGCCAAAAGGCCGAACCGAAAAGTACCATCGGCATGGGATAGATCTTCATGGTCTGCATCAGGGTCAGGGCCTCGAAAAATTCATCCAAGGTGCCAAAACCACCGGGCATGCAGACATAGCCCATGGAGTGCTTGACGAACATCACCTTGCGCACGAAGAAGTAACGGTAATCCAGGGTGAGATTTTGATAGGGGTTGGGTGTCTGTTCCTTCGGCAGACTGATGTTCAGGCCAATGGACTTCACTCCGACCGGTGCCTGCGGCCCGATTGCCCCCTTGTTGGCGGCCTCCATGATGCCGGGGCCACCGCCGGTAATGATGGAAAAGCCTTCTGCGGCCAGGCGGCGTGAGATCTCTTCCGCCTGCTGGTAGTAGACGTTTTCCGGCGGCAGACGCGCGGAACCGAAGATGGAGACGGCGCAATCGATACGTGAAAGCTTGTCAAAACCTTCGGTAAATTCACTGATGATGCGGAACATCCGCCAGGATTCATCACCCTTGAAATCTTCAATCATGATCAGCCCTCATTGATGGATACGCACAACACAGTAGCGGCAAGTCCGACAGCCAACCTGAGTGACGCTGACTGACGTTGAAAATACCGTATTCTGGGGCCTGAAACGCCATGCATTCCGGATTCCCGCCTGCGCGGGAATGGCGGTCAGTCTCACAAGAAACATGGCCTGCGAAACCCGGGGAAGACGGCACGATGAACTCCCGGGTTTCGCTACGCTCAACCCAGGCTACTTGCCTTCACCCATCCGTTTTACGCCAAGTAGAAAAAAACCGCCGGCAGATTTCCTGCTGGCGGCCTGTTTGGCAAAAAAAGATTCAGATCACCTTCGAAAAACGCTGCTCCTTGGACTGACGCAGATACTTGTCGAACACCATGCAGACATTGCGAATCAGCAGGTGACCCACAGGCAGAACTGAAATCACGCCGTCACGGATCGTCAGCAGGCCATCCTCCTGAAACCCTTCCAGCTGCTTCAGTTCCTGCGCGAAATAGTCACGGAAATCGATGCCAAAGCGTGTTTCGATATCGGCCTCGATCAGCGAGAAATGGCAGATCAGCTGACTGATCACCTCGCGCCGCAGCAGATCGTCGGCATCCAGCTCAAGGCCGCGAAAAATGGCCAGCTTACCAGCATCGATGGCTGCGTAGTATGCATCCAGGTCTTTGATATTCTGACTGTAAGTCGCGCCTACCTTGCCGATGGAGGTAATACCCAGGCCGATCAGATCGCAGTCGGCATGGGTCGAGTAGCCCTGAAAATTCCGATACAGGGTACGTTCGCGCTGGGCCACCGCCAACTCGTCATCGGGTTTGGCGAAGTGATCCATGCCGATATAGACATAACCCGCTTTAGACAGCTGTTCATTGGTATTTTGCAGAATATCCAGTTTTTCCGCCGCCGAGGGCAGATCGGCCTCGTTGATGCGGCGTTGCGGCTTGAACATCTCCGGCAAGTGGGCGTAATTGAACACCGACAACCGATCCGGTTCGGCGGCGATGATCTTGTCCACCGTGGCGGCAAAACTTGCCACCGTCTGATGCGGCAGGCCATAGATGAGATCGATACTGATGGACTTGAAACCCACCTTGCGCGCCTCGCTCAAGGTGGCAAAGGTTTCCGCCTCGCTCTGGATGCGGTTGACGGCCATCTGCACCTTCGGGTCGAAGTCCTGTGCGCCCAGGCTCATGCGGTTGAAGCCGATCTCGCGCAGCACGTCGATGGTTTCGGCGGTGGCCTCGCGCGGGTCGATTTCGATGGAATATTCGCCCGTGT
This sequence comes from Chromatiales bacterium, assembly GCA_026999335.1. Taxonomy (GTDB): domain Bacteria; phylum Pseudomonadota; class Gammaproteobacteria; order SZUA-152; family SZUA-152; genus DRQN01. The sequence continues at coordinate 2,395 of JALTPW010000206.1, read as the reverse complement.
CGTCGTCGTGCAGGGGGAAGTTTTCACGCGTCACCCGCATCAGTTCACGCATTTCATCGTGACTGATAAAAGTGGGCGTACCACCGCCCCAGTGCAATTGATCGACCTTGCGATTGTCATCGAACAGTGCCGACTGCAAGGCAAGTTCTTTGTGCACCCGTTCAAGATAGGGCTGGGCGCGGCTGCGATCCTTGGTGGAGACCTTGTTGCAGCCGCAGAAAAAACACACGGTATCGCAGAAGGGAATGTGGAAGTACAACGACAACGGCGTGGGCTTACCGGCCTCCCGGCTCACCACGTTGGTGCGTTCAGCCCAGGCACGGTATTCCGCCTCGCCAAAGCCTTCATGGAACTGCACAGCGGTGGGATAAGAGGTGTAACGGGGGCCGGACTTGTCGTGGCGGCGGATCATATCGAGATCGATGACGAGTTTCTGGTCCATCGGTTGCATAGCGGGGCTCACAATTCGGTAAACGGGTTGGCAATAACAGAGATTATAGCCTGAGCTTCGGGCCTCAGTCTCCCGCTGACAGTGCGGCCGCAAACAGCGGTCGGTATTCGTGCAGCTGCGCTTCGTCGAGCAGGAACACGCCGTGACCACCGCGCTCGAATTCCAGCCAGTTGAAAGGAACCCCGAAAAACCCCTCGGCCAGCGCCAGCTGGCTGTTGCCGACCTCCACCACCAGTATTCCACCCGGCTTGAGATGGTCGGCGGCCCCGGCGAGGATACGGCGCACGATGTCCAGACCGTCATCACCGGCGGCCAGCGCCAAGGCTGGCTCATGGTGGTATTCCTCAGGCAGGGCCGCCATGTCCTCGGCATCGACATAGGGAGGATTACTGACGATGATGTCATAGCGACGCCCGGCCAGCGGCGCGAACAGGTCGCCCTGATAGAGGGCCAGGTGGTCTTCGAGGCCATGACGCTGCAGGTTTTTCTCCGCCACGAGTAGCGCGTCCGCCGACAGGTCACAGGCATCCACCTGGGCCTGCTGGAAAGCCAATGCGCAGGCAATGGCGATGCAGCCGCTGCCGGTGCAAAGATCCAGCACGTCGTGCACCTGTGCGGGGCTGATCCACGGCGCAAAGCCGGTTTCGATCAGCTCGGCGATGGGTGAGCGTGGCACCAGCACACGTTCGTCGACATAGAACGGCAGGCCGGCAAACCAGGCCTCATGGGTCAGATAGGGGGCTGGCAGACGCGTGTCGATACGCCGCTGCAGCAGTTCGACGACCTTGCGGCGCTCCGTCTGCGTAAGGTGGGTTTGGGTCATATAAGCTGGGACGTTGTGCGGCAGATGCAGGGCATGCAGCACCAGGGCATAGGCCTCATCGAGGGCATTGTCGGTACCATGGCCAAAGTTCAGACCGGCCTCACCGAAGCGGCTCGCGCCCCAGCGCACGAAATCACCCAGGGTGGAAAATGATGCGACCAGTTCATCGACAGCAGGCATGATATTTCCTGAAACGGCTCAAACGGCCGGCCAGTTTACGTCAAACACCGCTCAAACCCCACCGCTCGAAGTTGACGACCTGGGGACTCCTCCGGGAGAATGAGCAATGTCTCTGTCCAGCAGTCCCACCAACAATCCGTTGGAGTCCACCATGACCCACCGCCCACTTTCCTTTAGCGGCTTTCTCACCACGCTGCTTAGCACGCTTCTGCTACTTACCTTCGTTGGCGGCACATCAGCCGCACAGGCGGCATCCGCCCAGGAAATCGACATCAAGGTCAATGACGCGTTGAAACGTTTCAAGACAACGGTGGGTGGTGCCAACGAGTTTCTCGACTCGGCCAAGGGAGTGCTCGTATTCCCGGAAGTCATCAAGGCCGGCATCGGTATCGGCGGAGAATATGGAGAGGGTGCCCTGCTGGTTGGCGGCAAGACAGTGGATTACTACAATACGGCTGCAGCCTCCATCGGCTTTCAGCTTGGCGCGCAGATGAAAACCGTAATCATTGTCTTTCTACAGAAAAATGCACTGGACAGATTTCGCAATAGTGACGGCTGGGAGGCCGGTGTGGATGGCTCAGTGGCCCTCGCCACCCTGGGTGCTGGTGCCAGCATCGACTCAACCAGCCTCAATAAACCCATTGTAGGATTTGTGTTCGGTAACAAAGGGCTGATGTACAACCTGACCTTCGAAGGTTCAAAGTATAGCCGACTGGACAAATAACCCCGTGCAGGCCGTCAGTCCCACAGCCTACACCTTGAAACGGTTCACCAGGTCGATCAGGCGTGAGGAGACCTGCCCCAGCTCATCACTGGCGCCAAAGGTCACCTGCGCACTGCTATTGGTCTGATCCGCCACCTGACTGATATTGTTGATACTTTCATTCATCGACTCGGCAACGGCGCTCTGCTCTTTTGCAGCACCGGCAATTTCATCATTC
>JALTPW010000205.1 GCA_026999335.1 Chromatiales bacterium | reverse complement strand
TGGATCTGCTGGCGCGGGCGAGGGCACTGGAGGCGCAGGGGCGCGACATCGTGCATATGGAGATCGGCGAGCCGGACTTTGTCACCCCGGCACCGATCCGCGAGGCGGCGAAACGGGCACTGGATGCTGGTCATACTCACTACACGCCGACGCTGGGGTTGCCTGCATTGCGCGAAGCGATCAGTGCGTTTTACCGCAGTGATTATGGCGTCGACGTGCCGCCCGGGCGCATCATCGTTACCCCCGGCGCCTCCGGTGCGCTGTTGCTGACCCTGGGTGTGTTGGTGGATCCGGGGGATCAGGTACTGATGGCCGACCCCGGCTATCCCTGTAACCGCCATTTCACGCGGCTGCTGGAAGGTGAGGCGCTTGGTATACCCGTAGGGCCGCAGACGGACTATCAGCTCACGGCCGGGCTGTTGCTGGCGAATTGGGGCGAGCGCAGCGTGGCCGCGCTGCTGGCCTCGCCTTCCAATCCCACCGGTACCCTGGTGAGAGGCGACAATCTGCGAGCCATGCAAGCGGTGGTGGCAGAGCGTGGCGGCCGGCTCATTGTTGACGAAATCTACCACGGTCTCGTTTATGCGGATGATAAGAGCCACAGTCATACCGCGTTGGCGATCTCGGATCAGTTGTTTGTCATCAACAGTTTTTCCAAGTATTTCTGCATGACCGGTATGCGTCTGGGCTGGCTGGTGGCCCCCGAGGCCTATGTGCGCGAGATCGACAAGCTGGCGCAGAATATCTTTCTTGCCGCGCCGACCCTTTCGCAGCACGCCGCCCTGGCGGCCTTCGAGCCGGCCACCCGCGCCATCCTCGATGAGCAGCGTGACGCCTTCCGCCGGCGCCGTGACTTTCTGTTGCCGGCCCTGCGAGAGCTGGGCTTCGGTATCCCCTGTGCGCCGCAGGGCGCCTTTTACCTGTATGCCGACTGCTCCCGCTTCAGTGACGACAGCGCCGCCTTCGCCACTACGTTGTTGGAGCAGGCCGGTGTCGCCATTACGCCTGGCAAGGATTTTGGCGCCAATGCCCCGCAGCATCATCTGCGTTTTGCCTACACCACTGCCATGACAGAACTGGAAAAGGGGGTCGAGCGGCTGGCGAAGTTTTTATCCACACAAGCCTCACACCTGTAGGAGCGGGCCATACCCGCGATTTGTAGCTGCAATCGCGGGCATGGCCCGCTCCCATAAAACCCAAGACTTTTCAGTCTTCAGGATATTGATATAAAAATCTGAACTTTGTCGCGAGGCCACGCTCTTATCTTTTGTTCACGATGACAGCATGGTGGGGACAGAAGACATGGCCAATGCCCCCCCTACATTGGCTCAAAGGCTTGCCGTGGTACACGCTCGGTCTCGTATTGCTACTCCGAATCGGCGTGGCGGAAGCCAGCTTTAATTCCCACCGGCTCGATGCAGCCTACCATCGGTGTGATCGATGTGTTGGCCGTGGACAAAACCGCCTTTGGTCTCAAAAGGCCGCTGACGGGTGACCTGCTGTAAGGGCACTTCGGAACGCGGCGATATCGTCACCTTTAGCCCCCCCCCC
>JALTPW010000204.1 GCA_026999335.1 Chromatiales bacterium | reverse complement strand
GGTTGGCGTCATATTGGCGGCGCTTGGTGCGGCTATCGGCCTGTGGGGAGTAAAGAAATCCACTTCACGGGCGGCATTGGCGATCGGTGGGGCATTCCTTCCATTGTTGCTATTCTGTGCGAACTATGTTCGCCTGGAGGGTTTTGCTCCATTGTGGCCATATCCACTCATTGCATCTGTACTATTTGTAGGCTATTTATCGATTGCAAATTATATTTTTCACCAACTCAGCAATGAGACCGAAGGACGCGATGCTGCCTCCGCCGCCTACGCCGTGGCGGCATTTGCCGCCCTGGCATTACTGGCCAGTTTGGTGCTTGAGAAGGCCGCCTTGACCATTGCATTGGCGCTGATGGTGCCGGCAATCGCCTTCGTCTATCACCGACAACCATTGCCGGCGTTGCGACCCCTGGCCGCACTTGCGGCACTGTTATGGATAGGGCGCGTCTTTTGGCAGCCAGCTATCATAGAGGGAGATTTGGGCAGCAGCCCGGTTTTCAACTGGCTTACTTATGGTTATGGAATACCCACGGCAGGCTTTGCCTTCGCCACCTGGTTGATTGGTAAAACCACAAGAGACCGCTGGTTGGAAGTGTTGGAGGCAATTACCCTCGCCAGCTTTGTCGCCACACTGGGCCTGGTCGGGCTGCATGCAATTGACCCCACCCAGGTGTTTACACCCATTGATACACTGGAAGAAGTGGCGCTGATCACCATTATCGGTGGTGGCGTGGCGCTTGCCCTGCTGCTGGCAGATCGCACAAAAACCAGCTATGTACTCAAACATGGTCTCACCCTGCTCGGCGGTCTGGGTATGGTAAGTGCCGCCGGCGGTTTGCTGATAGCTTTCAACCCCTGGCAGACCGGTGATGACTTTGGCAGCGGACTTATTTTTAATGGCCTACTCTTTTCCTATGTATTTCCCGGCATCCTTTATCTGACACTGGGTTGGCGTGCCCGAACTAAACGCCACCGGTTTTATGTCAATACGGCATTTGCCCTGGGTGCGCTACTGCTTGCCACATGGATTAACCTGACGATCCGCCACGTCTATCACCCGACCGCACTAAATTTGGGTTCGACCAATGACAGCGAGCTGTATACCTATTCTGTTGTTTGGCTGTTAATCGGTATTGCCTTGTTGACAGCCGGTATCCTCATCCGCATCAAGCAATTACGTATGGTTTCCGTCGGCATACTGGTACTGGTTGTGGGAAAAGTGTTTCTCATCGACATGGCGGGCCTGGAAGGAATTCTGCGCGCCTTGTCATTTATTGGTCTGGGGGCAACATTGATTGGTATCGGTCTAGTGTATCAGCAGGTACTGAGCAAGCCGGGTTCCCAAAATTGAAAAAAACTAAACTACCACCGACTAAAGTAGGTGGGTTAGCGCATTCGGTGCTGCTGACTAACGTCATCAACCTCGCACCGTCATCAGCGCGCATGAGTCAAAACATGCACATCAAAGTCACCGTCTAAAGACGGTGGTTTTGACCAAGTTAATGGAAAATAAACAACCCCGCAGCAAGCTATCTCACTACGCGAAAGCGGGGTAA
>JALTPW010000203.1 GCA_026999335.1 Chromatiales bacterium | reverse complement strand
GTGTCTACGGTGGCTCGACGGATCAAGACGAGACCTTTGATGGACAAACATTGATCGATGTCGGACTTTTGGCTGCTGGCGAAGACATCATGATCGATGGTCCCTTCCTTGTGTACGTCACGCGCGGGTCGGGACACATCAATGACGAAATAGTCAGAGATGGCAACCTCATTCGAGGTGAGAACCTCGCCTTCAAGGCACGGGAACCCACGCAACTGATCGTCGTGCATACCGGTTAATCCCAACAGCATCCAACGACAGGAGAACGATGACGACAACAAAACTCATGTTGATAGCTCCCGATCAGCAACCCCTGTAGGATATGATGAGTTCCACGAACCGCATCGATCAAGAGCGGTAACACAATCACCAGCGTCCAGAACGTGATAACGCAAACGATGCGGATACACCTGACCGCCTGAAGGCGGTGGTTTTAACCTTAAAACGAGACGAATAAACAACTCTGTAGCAAGCTGCGGGGAATTTGACCCGAAGAAATCAACCCGGCGGTCGACTTCAATGCAGCGGCGTCAGTGATGCCGTCACGGGCAATCATATCTGTTAAATGATGGAATGATTCTGTAAAAATACCACTTGCTGTTCGATATGTATCACCATTGGTACGGAATTGACGTTAGCGCATTTGATCAACTGGCATACATGGGTGATCCGAATAAACCGAAAGAAAACTAAAAAAAATCAAAAAACCGGGAGCGGACACAATACCGCGACCTCAGCGCAAAATTCAGCCTCACAATATTTCTCATCAAATTCGCGGTAAACCCGGATACCTCAAGTGGATAGACGCACATTTCTTCGCTCAATTGCCGCCTTGTCGGTCGGACTGACGGGTTGTCAGTACATGCCGCGAGAAGGTCTTTTCAATGACTGTCCCGAGCCCAGACTTCCCGAGTCGCTGGCAAACCATGACCTGGTCAAGGCCACCTGGGAAGGGATCGATACCCGCCAGGTGTGGGACGGTCACTGCCACCTCATTGGCGTAGGGGATTCCAACTCCGGGATTTGGGTCAATCCCGATATGCAGTCGTTATGGCATCCGCTGCGACTGGCCCGGTTTACGTTTTATCTCAACGCCTCCTGCGTCCGCTCAGGCGACAAAAAAACCATTGACGAAGGCGCGGTGCAACGCCTGCTGGATATCCACGCAGATCTGCCTGAGGGGTTTCGTTATGTCTTGCTGGGGTTTGATTATCACCATACCCATGCGGGCAACATACATCATGAATACAGTGCATTTCATACCCCCAATGAATATGCACTGAAAATGGCAAGGGCTCATCCCGAGCAATTCGAATGGATTGCCTCCATTCATCCGTATCGGGAGGACGCGCTGAGTGCATTGCAAGATGCCGTGGACAACCATGCACGGGCCATAAAATGGCTGCCCAGCGTGATGGGGATCGATGCCAGTGATCCGAAATGCGATGCGTTTTATGACGCATTGGTGAAGCACGACCTGCCATTATTGACCCATGTGGGTTCCGAATACGCGGTTGATTCACCGGGCGGACAAACCTACAACAATCCACTGTTATT
>JALTPW010000202.1:194-1559 GCA_026999335.1 Chromatiales bacterium | reverse complement strand
ATCTTCGCCTCTTTTTTCTGCGGCTTCCGCCATCATTACCCCCCAGGCGGGTTTAAAAGCCGCCGCACCAAGGCTGTCGATGGCCTTGGCCAGAAAAAAGCCTACCGGCCATCGGCATAGCGGACATCATCAGGAATGTGGCTATTCACAACCGGCACTCCCTGGCTCACGAGGCTCGTGGAAACCTTTATCGGCATCCTCCGATGAGAAACAGCAGCGCAGAAATCAGGAAGACTTGGTAGCTGCGGCAGCTACGCACTACTTGCGGGATGCCGGCCAACCAACCGCTGTGCATAATCACAGCATAAAAGACCTCCCGACGAAATAATCGCAAGGCGAGGTATTAAAGAATCGGCTATATCCGGGTTTCCCCAATGGATAAAATCAAAAATAGGGGCTGTTTTGTAGTGATTCATAATGATTATGGTGGCATTTACAATGTACGCAAATTGCTTGGAATCTGCGCAGGGATATCGAGGTCGCCAACCGTCAGATAAATCATATCAGCGAAGTTATCCAAGCCGCGATATCCAGAGGCTCGGTTCTTAACGATTTTGATGACCCGGTTAAGCCCTTCGCCAACAGCATTGGTCAGATTTCTATCGATGAAAGTCAGCACATTCTCGAGATGATTCCGCAGCGTATTAACGAACTTACGCACCGAAGGAATACGGCTTCGTAACGCAGTGGTCATCCAGTTCTTGAGGAACTTCTCCGCCGATCCACGATAACTGTAATTCCAGAACTGCTCGAACTCATCCTTGAGCACCCAGGCGCGGTGAATGCGGTGGTTGCTGTTACGCAGATTATTAAGGAAGCGGGTATTGCCCTTGGTGCGGTTATCTGAGCGCATAGCAAGCAACCAGCGCAGCCCCTTGATCGCCTTGCGTCCATCGGTGCGAGGGTGCGCCACTCCTCCTTACGCACCTCATCAACCGCCTCGTTCAAAGCCTTCACGAGATGGAAGCGGTCGATGACCAGCGAGGCATTGGGGCAGTGATGTTTGATGCCACCGATATAAGCCTGACTCATATCGCAACTGGCCCACTGGATGCGTGCTTTTTGCCCCTGGCTCAGGAAATTATTGAAGAACAGATCAATGGTCTCACGGCCTTTACCCTGGCCGACCCACAGGACACGAGCGCGATCCAGATCATAGACGATGGTGGCGAATTTGCGGCCCTTGCAATAGGCGATCTCATCGACACCCACCGCCTTCAGGCCTCGGATCTTATGCCCATCGCGCACCCGATTGAGATTCGGTGCAACAGATCGGAAAGGGTCGATTGTGCCATCTTCAGGATCTCAGCAGCGGCCTTCTGGGTCATGATCTGGCACAGGGCGCAGAGTCGCCACTCCAGACGG
>JALTPW010000202.1:0-184 GCA_026999335.1 Chromatiales bacterium | reverse complement strand
GGTGATATCTTCCCACCTGCGAAGCGTGGCGGTATGGCGCACGATCCGGCAGCGCCACTAGAATGACCGGACGGCAAAATCAGCAAAAAAACTCGGGGAAACCCGGATAGACCCAAAGAATCGGCGATATCCATACCCGGTACCGTACCCGCACCACCTCACACTCGACAAGCCTTCACCATTT
>JALTPW010000201.1 GCA_026999335.1 Chromatiales bacterium | reverse complement strand
AAAATGCAACACAAGCGATGGCCCGATATTATCAACTGGCTGGCGCTATGCGCGGTAGTACTCGCCGTAGTGGCCTGCAAGGATTCAGAGATGAACTTACGAGGTGGCACCATGGTTAAAGCAAGCGAGGTCTATTCGGACGAAGGTGTAATCAAACTGGCCAAGGCGGTTCAGAAAGGCAAGACCAAACAGATCAAGGCGCTGATTGCCGAGGGGGTGGATCCCAATGCCCGGGGCAAGGATGGCTACAACCTGCTGATCTGGGCCATGCTCAACCGGAGCAAAAAAGGCCTGGTGGCCTTGCTGGAGGCCGGGGCTGATCCGGCAGTGGGTGATGATGAGGGTGATACGATTTTGCACTGGGCCGCCTCGGCCAACGACCCGAGCTATCTGGCCCTGCTGCTTGAGCAGGGGGTGGACCCCAATTTACGCGGCAAGTCAGGGGCATCGGCGCTTGTGGATGCCATCATGGGTGACCGGGAAGAAAACCTCAGGGCTCTGTTGGCCGCCGGGGCCGATCCCAATGCGAGGAGTAACCCTGTCAGGAAAGGTAGCTTGGGAGACACCGTATTACATGTTGCGGCATCCGCTGGCACCAGCCGAGAGGTTTTGATTCTTCTCGCGGCGGGGGCCGATCCCACCGCCCGCGATGGAAGGGGCGACACCTTTCAACCATCTCTTTTTATGATGTCCGAAGAGATCATGACGGCTGAGGGCAAAGCAGGACGGGAACAAGTCCGCGCCTGGCTGCGGGAACGCAATATCCCGGTTGAGGATGGACGATAGCCATGGCTGACAATCACGCACTGGAACGCCAGCTCGCCGACCTCTCCGAAGCCGTCTATGACCCGGCGCAACAAACCGTCGGCGACTGGATCCGCCTTACCGATGATGAACTCCGCGCAGCGGAGATTGAACCCGATTCTCTCATCAATAAAAAAAGCGGCCTAAAGTCCGGCCTCTACAAAAACAGTCGTGGCGGCGTCGTGCTGGCCTATGCGGGCACCGAGTCACTCAAGGATATGTGGGTCAATATCAAGCAGGCATTCGGCTTTGACACGAAGCAGTATCGTCAGGCGGCAGAACTGGCAAAGAAGGCGAACAAAGCCTTCGGTGACAAACTGAGCTTCACCGGCCACTCTCTGGGCGGCGCCCTGGCCACCCAGGCTTCCGCCATCACCGGCCGCCCCGCCGTTGTCTACAACCCCGCCGGCCTGCACGACAACACCCTGGAAAGAAATGACATAGACCCTGACGCCTTCAAAAAACAGGCCGACGCCGGTTTGGTCAGGCGCGTGGTGGTCAAAGGCGAGGCGCTGGATACCGTGCAGGAACTTGAGATGAAGCCATCAACCACCGTTGCGGCCAGCGTGCTGACCGGTACGCTGATCGGCCCGGCCGGCGCCGCCATTGTCGGCCTGGCCAAGGTCGTCACGGATCGGCCCGCGGCCGCCGGCAAGCGCGTCGAGATCGACCACCCCGATCCCCCCAGCCGCCTGGAACGGCACAAAACCAAGGCGATCAAGGAATCCCTGGATGCACGCCCAGCCACCCAGGCTGC
>JALTPW010000200.1 GCA_026999335.1 Chromatiales bacterium | reverse complement strand
CGGCAGCCCAGGCCCGGGGTGGCTGGTTCGGGGGGTGGGTACCAGGATATCTACATCAATTCAGACGCCCCATTAGGGGCGCTCGAAAAATCGCGCGCACCCGCACTCGACCTGAGAATCAGTGAGTTGCGAGAGATGGGCCTGTCGCAGCGTTGGTTGGATGTCGCCGAGGCCATAGGCATAGAGGCGTTTCTCAAGATGTGGGCTATCCTGGACCGTGACAATCTGCAATCCCCATCTGAGCGGGAATGTGTCAGAGTGTGGATCCCTCAGATGCGGAGATATTTCAGGTTCCAGCGGAACAAACTGATCCATGCGCTGTCTGCTGATGGAGTCTCGAAATATGAAATCCAGAAGATCATTGCGTCTGAGCTGGGAGAAAGAATCAGCATCAGGCACATCGACAGAATCGCATCACGCAGCCGCGCAAAATCGCTGAGGCAGAAATAATGTTAGAATCTCGGTTCCTGGTATGGAATGTGCGGGGAGCCACCATTCCTTACTGGGAACCGCACCCCTGGCAGTCAGTTCGATCAGGGCGCGATTGTCGTATTTCACTCGTGCATGATCGTCGGTAATTACGATCTCTGTTATGAATCTTGACAGTAACCCTCTGGTTTTCTTGACATTTTCAGAAGACTTTATCGTGTCGATCAGGAAGTAGACCAGCTGCATCACCTGGTTTTCGTCAATGGGCATTTCCGGTGGGACCTCCGACTCTATTGCAGCAAGCTGTTGCTCTAGGCTTTTGAGGCGACTGTTGTGTTCTCTCAATCTCCTGGTGAAATCGCCCAGGTTTGGCGTATCCTTGCCATATTCCTCAAATAACTCATAGATTTTTCTGGTTTTTTGCTCTATCACCCGGATTTCGGATAGGACTGCCTGTCGGCGTCGTTGCTGGTCTTTCTTCCATCCACTACACACCTGTGCCAGCTGCAAGTACAGATTGGCCACAGTCTTTGCATTCAGGATCTGATCCAGTAATTGATCCAGTAACCAGTCATCGAGGTCGTGTGCTGGAATACGCCGGTTTGTGCATCTACCCTTCTGCTGAGCGGTCCTGCAGTTGTAATAATGGTAGCGACGGGATCTGCCCTTGGCGCTCTCGATCTGGAGACTGGCGCCGCACCGGCCGCAACGCAGCAGGCCGGTGAACAGGAAACGGCTGGCATGTGAGCCAGTATCACGGGCGGGGTACTCAGTGTCCAACATCTCTTGCACCGAGCGCCAGGTTTCGATCGGGATAATCGGGTCATGACTCTGTACTACGATCCAGTCCTTCCTATCTCTGTCGCGCATGGTCTTCCTGTCCCTCCGGTTGAAGATCACATGACCGAGATAGGACTCACTACGCAGGATGTGCAGAACTGCCCCTTTTTGCCACGGGCGTCCTCTGTGGGTAATTCCTCTTCGATTAAGTGATGTAGCAATAGCTTTGGCACCTTGTCCTGCGAGGCGCATGTTGAATATCCACTCGACCACCTCTGCCTCGGGCGGATATATTTTGAGCCGCTTTCTTCTAGGATTGTCTGCAGCTGGCGCAGGGCGATAGCCATACGGTGGTGAGCCACCATTCCAGTACCCTTCCCTGGCATTTTTGATCATGGACCGCTTTGTATCAGCAGCGATCTGCCTGCTGTAATACTCGTCGAACACCTCCAGCATGCTCTCCAGCATCCAACCACTGTCTGTGTCTCTGTCGATAGGTGTGCACAGATAGACGATACTGGTGCCACATCTGTCCAGACGCAATTTATAGAGAGCTGCATCAATCTTGTTACGTGAGAATCTGCTGGTGGACCATGTGATGAAGAAGTCTGGAGAGTACAGCTCGCAGAACGCGATGGCATCTTGGAACGCTGGTCTCCTATCATCTGTGCCTGTCAACCCCTCGTCACAAAACACCCTCACCACGTCTGCGTCTAGTTCAGCAGCCCTCTCTCTACCTCGCTCGATCTGTGCCGGGATGGATACATCGTCATCTGCCTGCCTAGACGTGCTGACTCTCGCATAAATAACTGCTCTCTTTGCGGTCATGGCTTATTCTCACCTCTCCGCTGGTTTCGGTCACGTGAACTCGAGACCAATATACACACCTAAACCACAGGCCGACAAACCACGCCCTGGTTCTGTCTTGATATGGCGTTAAAAATCAGCACGATGGGATACCCGCGCCGGAAAAAACATCATCACGGCGACCACCTGAAAATGGTCAATTTCAGGTGTTCCTCATGCGATCACAAGTTCGAAGCCGAGCCTGGTCGTATCGTGGAAGCGCCTGAACGGATTTGGCACCCATACCTGTACTTCGCGCCCTGCCCGGAGTGTGGTGAAGAGGCCGAACAAGCACCCTGGGAGAAGGGGCTCATGGCAGCACACGGTCGCCAGACGGGGCCCAGGACGCCAGAAGGAAAGGCCAGAGTGTCTGAAAATCTATCTGGGCACCCGACACCGGAAGAGGCGCTGCGCACTCGGTTCAACGCGATGAAGCACGGGTTGTTTGCCAGGGTTGCACGGTACTTCCCCGCAAAGCCTGGTAAATATCCACACTGCAACACATGCGAGTACCTGGACAATGGGTGCGAAGAGCAAGTGGCCTGCCTGAGACGCACAGAGCTGTTCTTGCGGTACGACGTGGCATTCGAGACAGGCGACCCTTCACTGATCATGGGCCTGCAGGCCGAGACCCAAGCCATGGTCCAGGCGATCATCAATGACATCCTGCTAGCGATCGCATCGACAGGCGTAGAATTAAGGCAGCCCGAGTGGTATTTCGACCCGAAGAACGGTAACTTCCACCTAGTATCCTACGAAAAGGACGGTAGAGAGGAATACGTCTATAAGATCAGTGCACACCCACTACTGAAAACTCTTTCTGACTTCCTGGCGAAGAACAACATGAGTCTGGCAGATCTGAACATGACGCCGAAAGCCCAGGAAGAGCAGGATCTACTGCGAGGCTATCTCGATCATCAGGCCAACAGAGAGAGCCTGGTCGAGCATCAGCGTCGGCAGCAAGCGCAATTGGCAGCACTGGCAGAGAAATTCGAACGTAGTCGCGAACGTTTGCAACGCGACCCGGTACTGATCGAATACGACGAGGCAGACAGTGGCTGACAGGGTCTCCAAGACACGCCGCATCCGGATGCAGCATGTCGCCGAGCGCGAAATCAACCGCTACGCCGACGATCATGCACTGTGGCACAAGTACGTCCACAACGTAGATCTGGACCCGGTCCAAATACTCAAAATGATAGAGATGGACCAACACCGCAACACGGTGGACTTCTCCTGCAGACGCACCGGCAAGACTGCTGTCAAGGAGCTCTACCTGTTGGAGTGGAACGCCAAGCACGCTGACCAGGAACTGGGCATCGTCGCGCCGCGAGAGGCGCAGTCCCAGACCAATCTGAACTATCACCTGGAGGCCATCCGCAGGTCCGAGATTTTGACCGCCTACCTGGCGCACAAGTCTGGACGGACACAAATGGCAGATACCTATTACCAGTTCTACAACCGTTCCATTGGCAGAGCCTACGGTATCATGTCTCAGGTCGACGGCGGCGATTTGACCGTCGCCAGCCTCGAGGAGGTGGACGACATGCCGCGGGATCGCCTGTTCAGCCGATTCCTGCTGATGATGGGTTCCAAGCGCCGCCTGGGAGCCAGCAAGGAGAGCCGCAACGACCCGCAGATCCGGATCACCGGCGTCTTCAAAGGTGCGGACACATTGTCAGACCTAATCGAGAGCGGGAAATACCACCTTCTCCCTACTGTGGATGTCTATCTCGGCATGGAAATGGGGATTCTGGACCAGGCATTCATGGAAGACATGCGCGACCAGCTGTCCCCGGACGAATATATCCGCCAGCTTCTGTGCAAGAACGTTTCCGCCCGCCACCTCATCTGGGAGAAATACATCCGCCGGGCCATCCAGGTCGGCCTGAAGTCAGGCCTAGAGCTGGCGCAGCCACTCCCCGGCATGGAGTATCAACGCCGCGGCTTGATCTCGTTCGGCTATGACCACTCCGGGCACGGAGAAAACTCGCATGCATCACGCTATGCCTTGGTGGTCACAGAGATGATCGGAAATTTCTGTTGCATCATCTTTGCCCGGACCTGGGCGCCTGGCACTGACGAAAAAGTAGTCAAGAACGATATCAAGGAATTCTGGCGCTATTTCCGCCCCGACTATGCCATGGGCGACGCCTATGGCATCGGCCTGCTCACCCAACTCAACGACGAGTTGTTCGCTGAGGGACTGACACGTATCGACCGGCTGGCCATAGGCGATGGCGAGAGCACGGCCAGCACCTGGCCAGAGTGGGCGTTCTCCCCTATCCGATTCGAGGGGATGACTAAGCACCAGATGGCCACTGCGCTGAGAGCCGTGTTCCACAACGGACAAGCGGCAATCCCGTACATCGACGACCTGGATCCCAGCGACCCGGAGACACTCGACCTGCGGACCCTGATCCGGCAATTGGGGAACATCAAGCCCGAGACGACCAAAGCGAGCTATGCCAGCTATAGGATGGCGAAACCGGACCTGGGCGATGACCTGTTCGACGCCGCCATGGCCTCCGTATGGGCGTTGGTCACTCGTGGCGCGGCGCCGTCCACAACCATCATCCAGCACAGGAAGAAAACGCGGGACCAGCTTCTGGGGCGGGCCGCGGCCTGATCGGAGATTGACATGTCACTTATCACAGACCTGCTCAGACGATTCGGGAGAAGGATGCCAGGCGATGTGGACCCGCTGCCCGGGGAGACGCTACCACAGACAACGGAGGTTGGGCGTCGACCTACGCCGGAAAACCAGATCAAACACCTCTACCAACGAATGTTGGTGGATTACAGCCTGCGCTCGACCATCCTGGATCTCAGGGAAATGGACCGCGCCGACCCCAGGGTCAAAAAGATTCATGGCCGCATGGCCAGGACTGCGATCAAGGGCGGGCTGCGCATCAACATCAAGAGCACGGAGAAGCGGATCATCCGGCTGTGGCAGGCCTTCGAGCGCCGGCTCAACCTGCACCGTCTCGAGAAGCTCGAGAGCGACGCCCGCGGATTGGTCATGGAAGGAAACCTACCCATCCAATGGGTCATCAGCGAGGACGGCCGGGTGACAGCCGGCATCCGTATGCCAGCGGAGACCATCAGACCCATCGTCGGGACAACCGGGAGGTTCACGGACCCGCGCATCGCCTATGAGCAGATGGACGTATTCACCGGACGGAAAATCGCCAGCTTCGCCTTGTGGCAGCTGACGCTCGTGCGGCTGACCCCGGACAACTACGATGACCTGGGATGCATGGGCAGGCCCTACCTCGATGCCACCCGGTCGGTATGGAAAAAGCTCACGATGACCGAGGAGGACCTGGTCATCCGGCGCCGGACCCGTGCGCCCCTGCGCATGGCCCATGTGCTGGAGGGCGCCACCGATGAGGATATTGAGAAATACCGCACCCAGGTCGAGAACGACCAATACGAGATCACGACGGACTACTACCTGAACAAGAAAGGCGGTGTGACAGCCGTCCAAGGCGATGCCAGCCTCGATCAGATCGCCGATGTCTCCTACCTGCTAGACACCTTCTTCGCCGGCGCTCCGGCACCCAAGGGACTGTTCGGTTATTCCGAAGGGCTGAATAGGGACATTCTGGAGGACCTGAAGCGGGACTATTACGACGAGATCGACGCACTGCAGGATACGTTGTCCTTTGCCTACTATATTGGGTTCAGGCTCGAGCTACTGCTGCAGGGAATCAATCCTGACGCCTATGATTTCGATATCGTGTTCGCGGAGCGCCGTACCGATACACCGAATCAGCGCGCTGACCTGGCGCTGAAGTATCAGGCCATCGGGGCACCCAAAGAGACGGTATTCGAGGCTGCCGGGCTGGATCCGGCAGCTGTCAAGGACCAGCTAGAGGCAGAAAGCACAGATCCATACCCCTCTATCCTACCCGAGGAGAGCGCTAACAGGCCCCGCGTAAGTGTCACGCCCGGCAATGCGAGGAAGGGTGACAGCGCCACGACCATCTCGACCAGGAGCAGTTCATAGTGCGCCTGGCGGAGAACAAAAGAACGTCGGTCAAGGCTGCGATCAAACGTGCCTCCGCCAGGGCTCGTGCGGACATGAACCGCCTGGACCGGGACTACCTGGAGGCGTTAGACCGCCTCTACCGGGACGCTGCAGAGCGCATCAAATCCGTCATCCAGGATTTCGCAGGCGGCCAGGGTTTGCTGCGCCTCGAGGTCTTGCAACGGCTGCAGGTCCAAATCGACCTGCGTTTGCGCGATCTTGCAGACCGACGCAACCAAATGCTAGACCGTGGCCTGCGCGCCGCCGCAAGGCTAGGCGTGGAGCCGTTCTCTGCTGCACCAGAAGTTTCAGGCCTGCTCTCCGGCCTGTCTGACGAGGCGGTGCGCTTCGTCAAGAACTTCATTGACAAGGACGGCCTGCAGCTCTCGGACAGACTCTGGCGCCTGGACCGGGGGGCCATCGATGGCGTGCGCCGCGCCGTTGAGAGCGCCATCATCGAGGGCCACTCCGCCAGCCAGGCGGCCAATGAATTCCTGGCCGCGGGACGGCCGGTGCCCGCCGGCATTACAGGCAAAATCAACGCCGCCAACGCCGGCGCCGTCGGCGCATCCGCCGCATCGGCGCTCCTGATCTCTGACGACAACCCGAGAGTCCATGCCCTGCGGTTATTCCGGACCGAACTGAACCGTGCCCATGGTGAGGCCTATCGGGCCGCGGCATTCAAGCATCCCGACGTCGTCGGCACGCGCTTCCTGCTCAGCCCCAGGCACCCCGAGCCGGATATCTGCGACATGCACGCCAGAGTCAACCGATACGGGCTCGGGCCCGGCGTCTATCCGAAGGGGAAGTCACCCTGGCCGGCACATCCCAACACGCTCAGTTACGAGGAGGTGGTCTTCGCCGATGAAATCACCGAAGAGGACAGGGCCGGGAAAACAGATCGGATCACATGGCTCAAGCAGCAGCGCCCGGCCATTCAGGAAGCCGTGTTGGGTTCGAGAAAGAAGCGCGCCGCGCTGGTCAGAGGGATTCTCCGTGAAAGCGAGATCGGCACGCCATGGCGCGTGCTCAAAAAGCGGTATACCCGGAGAGGAATCGACGTCGATGCACTCGTGGTCTCAGACATCGAGCCTGCCAGGCCGTCATCACAAACTGTTCCGACTACAGGGAAAACGGCGCCTCAAGCACCAGTTTCGGCAGCCCTGAAGGTCATGGCACACAAAACTGAATCTCAACGGGCACTACAGGCGATAGACAGCGTGCACGGTGACGGTAATTTGCCGGTGATCCCGATAAAGAGCAGCCCGCACAATGCAAATTATCTGGGCGCATACTACTACAGGAAATTCACCGGAGAGCCATCCCACATCAGTATCAGGGCTGGAGGCGACCACAAAGAACTGACGCTGCTGCATGAGGTCGGACATTTCATAGATCACAAGGCCGCCCCAGGTAAAGGGTTCTCCTCAACATATCATGATTTGTTCAGGGGATGGCGGAATGCTGTGGACAACACTGCCGAAATGCAGCACCTGCGTGCACTGCTACAAGGGCCATCTACCTTGAAATTAGCTGACGGGACGGTACATTACGTTGACAAGGCATACGTCAAATATCTATTGAGCTACGAGGAGGCATGGGCGCGGAGCTATGCCCAATGGATTACTGCGCGAGCCGGGGATGCCGTCATTGAGGAACAGCTACAGGAAATTTTAGCCAACCAGGAAAGTGCCCTCATATCTTATCCAACGCAATGGGATCCAGAGGGATTTTCTAAGGTCGCCGAAGAGATCGAGAACATCATGAGGAAAATGAAATGGCTATGAGCGACGAAGAGAAAGAGCAACGTATCAAAGAGCTTATGCGCGTGGCCAATATGTCACGGCAGCAAGCGGAGTTCGCGGTCGCGATCGAGGCAGGTGAAACCACCGGGGACATCATCGAGATTGAAGATGGTGAAGACAATGCCAGAGAGAAATAGCAAAAGAGTCGTATGTCGATGCGGATTTCGCATATTTGACGGGTCCGTAGTCAGATGCAGAGTGTTACGCCTATCTGGTACATCAGCAGAGGTAAAATGCACACGTTGTAAACGGTGGGTCACGATTCCTGGACTGACAATGTTATGAGGCACTCCAATGAAATTCTTGTACAGATTGAGTAGCGGTGAAATCGTCTCCCAGAGCATCGATACAGACCCATGGCCAGATATTGATACACGATTTTTCTCGGTATTGGACAATCCTGCCATCGAACCTGGAGCTGACCTCTCACAACCGCTGATCTGGGATGGGACACAGGTCAGAAAAGCCACACAGTCGGAGATCTCTACATTTCAGACAGCCGCACAGGATGATGACAACTTGTTACAGCGTGAACAGGTCGCAGATCTGTTCAACACCGACCGCAGCACATGGGGAAAGATGCTTAGGGTCATTACTCTTGTTACTTTGGATGAGGTCAATACCCTCCGCCAGCAAGTCGGATTGCCACTGCTGACTGTCGATGACATCCGTACAAAAGCCCGCGCTTACCTCGATGCCGGCGCCGTCGATTGAGTATGGCTCTCGACGTAAAAGTAGGGTCTTTCACCTCCGCGTCCGGCGTCAATAGCATAAACGTCGGATTTAAACCCAAGCTAGTCATTCTGTTGGGTAAATACGCGAACTCGGATTATCCAGCCAACACAAAGGAGAGCTATTGCTATGGAGCAAGCACTGGTCCAGGGACTGACTGCGTCGTGCACCAAGATAACCGGGAGGACATTTGGGGAAAAATTGGAGGTGTAATATCCGGTTACTCGATATATCTTGCCAACATGGTAACTGGAGTGGAGCTCGCTGCTCAGATCTATCAGTTAACGGATACTGGGTTTGATATAAATTTCACGACGCACGCTAAATCAGAGACGATTTACTATCTCGCACTCGGAGGGTCAGACATAACGAACTCATCTGTGGGGTCATTTGATTTCCCTACTGGAAGCACTTATTCCCAGAACTTGGGCTATCGACCAGATGCCCTAATTCTGTTTGGGATTGTGGGAACTCCGGTTGGTACTGATCGGTCCAAGCCGCCGATTTCTATCGGATTCTATGACGGTACCACACAGTATTCAGAGGGACATTCAGAGCGGTCAGATGGTAGTGCAGATCGTGGTGGTTGGAAGTTGGGCGCAATCAATGCTATGCCAACTGAAGGGACTACTGGCACGGTAACTTCTACTCTGTACGAAGTCACCGCGGCCTTTACGTCAACAGGATTTGATCTGACCAAGACAGTAGGTGGTACAACACAGGCAGCTCACTGCTTCATCGCTATTAAAGGTCCTCAGTGCAAGGTTGGTACCAAGGACACTGCGACTGCTGCTGGCGCCGACTCCATCACTGGCATCGGTTTCACTACGAGCGCAGTGTTGACCACCGGCGACGGTCGCGACAATGTAAGCGGTAATTACGGAAAGCCTAATCGTGAATTCTATGGCGTCTCAGATGCTACGTCCAATTTTGCAGTTGGTAGCGTGTCGCAGCAAGACAACTATCCAGATAGATCATGGAGAGATGGCACAAGATCTATTTCTTTCCAGGATTATTCTAATGGGGTCATTACCGGAGCAACTATAACTGGGTTCGCAGCAGATACTATTTCACTAAACTGGGATACCGTCTCAGCGAGCATCCGCACCTTTGGGTACTTGGCTATTGGGGCTGCTCCGACTGCAGGTAACACAGTATCTGCATCTCGCACGTCATCTGTAGAAACTCAACAAGGTATCAAAACAGCAGCTATCTCACGTTTCGAGTGCGCTAGAGCACTTCTCTCTGCCCATTTATGTGGAATGGAGTCAATAGCCATGATCGATGCTACTGCATCGTCATGGTACTGCGCCTTGGCTGAAATCGGTGCGACTGGTAGCATACGCTGGGAGTCGACTGGTCCTGTGCTGGTATCGACGTCATCCAGCATGGAAGTCTCGATGCGGCTATTGCAGGCGAAGCCTTCAGAGATCGAGACGTTGACTCGTGCGAACAAGGCATCCATTGCAGCCTATGAGACCGTTGCTCGTGTCGTTGGGGCATTGAGCACCAGCTACGAGGTGCGCGGCATCGCTACCACACCAGTATCGACTGCTGTGGCAGTAGCAATCGAGGCACTTCAGTCAGCACGGCGATCGTCACGCACAGGGATTGCGTCGCAGGCTATGGTCGATCGGCTATCGAGATCACCTATCGATGCGTTGCGTCATATGGGGCGCTCCGGGATCAGCGCCATTGAGGCGCTGTCAATGTTAGCTGGCTCTGCTGCTGTGCCGTTCGAGTCAGACGGAGTGATCGTGGCAGCTACGTATCATGATATCGAACTGCTGCTGTCCGCCAGCCAGGAGATCGAAGCGATGCTGCGTAGGGATATAAATCTTCATTAGACAAACCGCGCCCTTGTCATGTCTTGACTGTGGCCATAGGATGGCGAACAACCTGATCTGTGGCGGACCGTCGTTGTCATAATGCAGGCGCCCTGATCTTTTTGAGGGACATGACATGCCCATATTGTCCAGCGAACTCAAGAAATATGGCGCCTTGAGTCGACCAGAGGACGATGTCTCGACCAGTGGTGGCGGCATCGATGCCTCGTGCGTTCTCGATGTGACCCAACTGGCGGCCAACGATCAACTGCGTGCGGTGTCCGACAATGCCGCGGATACGATGACCCTGACCATCACGGGACGGGATGCGACAGGGGCCATCGTCAACGAAACCAAAGCGTTGAACGGCACGACTCCAGTCACGTTTGCCACCACCTTCGAGCGGTTCCTCAAGGCTACCCTATCCGCGGCGCCTGCCGGGAACGTCACCATCCAACGCAATACCAGCCCGAATGATGACGTCGTGATCATCCCGGCGGGCAAGACGGCCGCATCCATCCTGTTCATAGATTCTACGAGCGAGGCCGCGGCCACTACTCGCTATGAAAAAGAGTTCTGGCGCAATGAGAATGCCAGCTTGACCCTCACTAATGCGACAGTGACCCTGACTGCAGACCCCTCGGCTTCGATCCGCATCGGCCTGGCCACGGCAAAGGGAGATACTGTGAGTGTCACCAACCGCAAGACCGCTCCTGCAGGTATCACGTTTGTGGATGACTCCGTACAGCAGAGTGTGCCGGGCGGCAGTCTGGCAGCTAATGAGAACATCGGCGTCTGGATCGAGATGAGTCGTGCCGCCGATGCGCCAGCCATCAAGAGCAGCTATACCACTCAACTAGCAGGAAACACGGTATGACGACGATCACATGCGTCGGACCTGTACTTGGCACCTATACCGAGGCAGAGGCACGCGCGGCCAACAAGCCCGGCATGGCGGGCCATGCCAAGCGGGGCATCGAGGTAGAGGAAACAATCTATGCCCGGGACGAGAATGGTGCCGTTATGATGGGCGATGCCGGCGAGCCCGTCATTGACAGGGTCGAGACCCGTATCGTGCCCTGCGGTCAGGACCTCACGGCGCTATATGCCGAGGTCCCTGCGGACGGCCACGAGCATTTCGTACAATGTCCCAAGTGTGGCACCGTCGGCCGAGTGACGAAATATCCTCCTGAGATGACCGGAGGCTGAGGTGCTCAATGCGGGCGAGTATGGAAAGATCCTACGTATCAACACAGGCTATGACCTGAGTGGTGCCACTGCGATCTCACTGTCCGTGACGAGGCCTGATGGTAGCTCGTTCGTCAGGGATCAAAATGATGTCAGCATTGGCAACTCTACGATCCAGGCAGATGTCCAGCAGCCGGATGGGTCAACGGTACAGAAGACGTTCGCTGCGGGAGAATACGTGGAATACACGTTGCAAGATGGTGATATTCCGGACAGTGGAAGGTATCGGGCCAAACTCCAAGTGGATTTCGGGCCTGCACAACGCCTCATTACGGTGAGTAAAGTCATTCACGTGCGCGGCTGACAGTCCGCGCCCTTACTCTGTCCTGACGCCACGGGATACGGTGGCATCAGGACACAAAGGCACAAGCTGTAAAGCACAAGCCGGGAACGACCGTGGATGCGGTCTCCCGGTTTTTTTGTGGGACAGCGATGAAGAGACAGCACAAACGCAAACTGCTTGACCTGGCCGGGGCGCCGGACGGCGCCATCCGTATTCTCTGCGACCGCGTGGATACGCGGCGCCTGGGAGAGGACAACCGCACGACGACAGTCACGCTGGCCCGTGTCGTCACATTCAACGACCCGTTCTATGGGCGCGTCGAGCTGACCCGCAAGAAGTTCAACCAGATGATCCGGAACTTCGAGGCCAATGTTTATGGCCAGGAGATCATGCTAGATGTCGGACACCGCCCTTCTGAAGGGTCAGCAGGGACAATCCGGCGGTTGTTCGTGGACCGGAACAAGTTTCGGGCCGAGGTCGAGTTCACCGACTATGGACTGGACGCCGTGAAACGACGCGGCATGAAGTACCTGTCCATGGACTACACGGAGGACTACGAGGATCCTGAGACAGGGAAAAAGCACGGTGCCCTGCTCTATGGGGCTGCGCTGACGACCCGCCCACGGGTCAAGCGTCTGGACCCCATCACGCTGTCCTTCGACGATGAGACGCCGCCGCTCATCAGCCCCAGGATTCACTACCTCTTCCAACAGGAGATTGAGACGATGAACGAATTCCTCAAGAAACTGCGCGCCAAGCTGGAGGCAAAGAAGCTCTCCGCCGGCATCGTGGACCAGATCTGCGGCCAGTTCGAGCGAGCCGCCAAGCAGCTCGGCGACGACCAGGAGGCCCTCGAGGCGCTCTATACCGCACTGGAGGCCGCCGGACTGCAACTCGCCGAGAACATCGGCAACCAGGCCGGAGAGCAGGTCATCAGGCTGGACTTCTCCGGCCTGAACCTGCCCGCCGGCAATGGTGGCCTGACCGTGGATGACGTCAAGCGCCTGATGGAAGAGCAGGCCCGCGAGGCTGAGGCCGCCCGGCGCCAGCTCGAAGAGCAGCGCGAGCGGAATATCACCCTGTTCAACAAACTGCTGGAGGAAGCCGATGGCCTGAAAAACCTGCCCGAGGACGCCCGCAAGCGCTTAGGTGAGGCCGCCGAGCTCATCACCCCGGAAATGTCAGAGGACCAAGTCCGCCGCCTGGCAGAACACCAGATCAGCCTCGGTAACGACATGGCCGTCTCGGCCCAGCTTGCTGCCATGGGGTTCCAGCACGCCCAGGGCGACGTGCGCATCACCATGGGAGAGAACAACGACGCCAAAGCGTTGGAGGAAGAGATCCTGAAAGGCCTGCGCAGAACCGCCCTGTATGCGAACCGCCGCCTGCGCCTGTCGGAGCAAGTGCCCGCCTTCGTGGACCAGGTGCTGAGCGAGTTCGACCGTCTCAACGCGGCACGTATCCATCACGAGCGCAAGCTGCTCGCCGGCGGGACCACCGGCATTGCCGACACCGACTTGCCGGTGGGATTCCAGCGCACGGTGATCCGCGAAGCGCTATCCGACCTGCGGGTGCTGGATTTGGTGCAGACCCTGACCGACTTCGGTGCCACGGCCACCACCCAGATCCCCTACGAGATACGCGACATGAGCGCCGTCATGAACGACGGCATCGTCTACGAGGGGCAGCCCATCCACCGAGCCAGTATCAGGCAGGAAATGGATCTGGCCTACATCCTGCCCATGAAGCTGGCCTTCCTGATCAGCAACGAAGTGATGCATTTCTCCCGTGCCAGCGCCATCAACTGGGACGCCTACGCACGCAACGTGGAGAGCAATGCCCGCATCATGCGCGAGCTGATCGTGCGCCGCATCTGCAATGAGCTGCAACGCGCCGCCGACGCCTACGGGGCCGTAGCTGTGAGCAACGAAGCCTTCGACACGCAGCTCGACGGGGCAACGGTCAGCACCATCAAGACTGCACTATTCCCAATCGTGCGTCCCCATCAGCAGAAGGACCTGCAGGGCAACAATGTGGGCAGCGTAGAGAACCCCATCACGGTGCGCCTGAACGGTGCGGCCATCCAGGAGTACGACGGCAGCGGTACCCAGCCTGCCGGGACTTATTACAGGATCACCAACTACAACCTGGGCTATGTCCAGTTCGTCGACGAGACCGGCTCGCCGGTGACGCCGCCCAATTCGGCTGGCGCAGACGACATCAGCTACAGCTACGCCACAAACGTAGCCAAGTTCGACCTGGACAACGGCGCCACGGAGATCGGACAGCACCTCAATGGACTGCTGCGCACTTTCGGCGCCCGCAAGGCCGTCATGGCACAGGACCGGTTCGTGGTGCCGGATTTCATGCTCATGAGTTACACCCTCAACAACACGGCCACCAACGCCAACAACTTCGAAGCTGACAGCAAGCGCAATGGCACGGACACCAACGGCCAGGGGGATTTGGAAGCCATCAAGGGCATCCCCGCCTACGCAACGAATGCACCGGGCGTCGATCTGGGCGACGAACGCGCCATCATCGGGCAGCGCGGCACGTTGACCTACACCATCGCCAAGCCGTTCGTCACCGGCCAGCCATTCGAGGCCGTGGATGCCCAAGGCAAGCCGACAGGGCAGAAGCAGGCCTATGGCGAGGAGTATAGCGCGATCAAAGTACCCTCGCCGATCCGCAACCGGCTGACCTCGGTGCTGGCCTACTCCTTCAGCAGCCGCTGAGGTATGACGTAATTGCCGGCCGCCTACAGGCGGCCGGCACAACAAAGGTAATGCAATATGGCCAAGAAACCCTATACCAACGAAACGGACAGCATCCAGCACATCGGCACCGTGACCCTATGGCCTGGCGAGACCAGAGAGGTCGAGGAGACATTGATCCCAGGCCAGACAGCACATCAGGAATCGCCACAGGAGCCTGACCCGCTTGTGCTGCTCATCCAGGGAAACGCGCCCGAGGTGATCGCCGCGCTCCCTACCCTCGACGACGAACAGCTGTCCTTGCTGGACGAGATGGAGCGGGCAGCGGAGAAACCCAGAAAGGGTGTGCTGCAGGCCATCGCCGAGGAGAAACTGACCCGCGCAGACCGCGCCCAGGCCGGCCAGGGAGAGACCTCGGGCTGACATGGCCAGCCAGCTACTGAATGACCTCAAACCGCCTGCATTCGAGCTGGCTCTGGCGTTCCTGGATGCCTGCGACGATGCTGGCCTCGAGGTCCTGATCTACTGCACTTACCGCTCAGAGCGGGAACAGGCCGTCTTGTACCGTCAGGGACGCCCGCTGTGGCAGATCATGGAGAAGGCAGATGAGCTGCGGCGCCAGTGGCACCGTCCTGATCTCGGTGACCTGCTCATCGATGTTGGGCCTCAATACGAGAGTCGTGTCGTGACCTGGGCAGGTCCTGGACAATCCATCCACAACTATCGCCGTGCCTTCGATTGCGTACCGCTGCGGTCTGGAAAGCCTGTGTGGGGGACTGAGTTGGTAGAAGACCACCGGCTGTGGCAGCGCATGGGTGAGATTGGTGAGTCAGTGGGCCTGGAGTGGGCAGGTCGCTGGTCGCCGAAGAAGAGAGAATATCCTCACTTTCAGCAGCCTGGTGTCAACTGGCGCGAGTTGATCATGAAGCCGGAGGCATGATGCTGACGAAGGAAGACATCAGGGATGCCGTCAATGAGGCCATGCAACAGCACATGGCCATTGATGCTGGGATCCATGCCAAGCATCACACTCTGCTGGAACGGCTGATCGAACAGCAGGAGCGCCGCATGCGCTTCTACGACCGGGTCAAGCAGCAGGTGGCAGGATGGGGTGTAATCACCGTACTCGGCGCCATTGGCTACATGACCTACGAATATGTCGTGGGTCTGGTGCGGAAAATGAGTGGGCACTGAGATGAGCGGTAGCATGAGCCGGGCAGACCTAGTCGAGGACCTGAAGGCCATCCTCATGGATGCCGCACTCAAGTTCCAGGCAGAGGATGGGTCCGACTTCTGGCGCCACCTGGATATCGCCGCCCGGGATCTCTCCAGAGTCAGGCGCCGGACACTATTGGGCACGCTGAACCTGGTCGCCGATCAGCCCAACTATCCAGCGCCACCAGACATCCTGGCTCCGAAGGTGGCACTATGGGGCATGCACGAGCGGAGTAGCCGCAAGCCCTGGGATCCCAACTGGGTTGGGAGGCTACCGGTACTGCGTTTGGTGGAGAGTGCCGGTACCCAGGAGATCTGGCTGGATCCTGCACCCACAGCGGCACAGATCGCAGATCTGGGTGCAGTGTACAAGTTCTATTACTTCGCCACCCACCGTATTGACGAGGACCCATCGCAAACCACTGTACAGTCCTCAGACCGGCCCCTGCTGCTGATTCGCGCCGCTGCGCAGGCACTGCAGGAGCTGGCCCACAACAACGTCACCAAGCCCGTGCAACTCGGCAGCGCCGGCGTAGGCAGCATGCCGAAAAACGGCACGCCCGCGGCGCTCAGCCAATCCTTGATGATGCTGTTCGAGAGGATGGCGGCATGAGCCTGGAAATGCGCGTCGAGTCCGACCGACTGCGACGGGCCATGGCGAAACGTCCCAGCCAGCTGGCCGTGGCGCTGAACGATGTCGTAGGGCGCACGGTGCTGGAAGTGGCCCGAACCGCGCGGCGCCGGGCACCCAAGGCCACCTCGCGACTGGTCAACGCCATCGGCGGCATCCAGACAGCGCCGCTAGAGGGCCTGGTACTGGCCGCCACGGACTATGCTCAGGCCGTCGAGGACGGCACCGGTGTCTATGGGGAGACCGGCACGCCCTCCGGACGCATGCCTCCGGTAGCCAACATCCTGGACTGGATCCGAGTCGCCAGAATCCTCCCAGACGACCCAGACATGGACCAGGCCGACCTGGCCTTCGTGATCGCGCGCAACATCGCCCGCAGCGGCACGCCTGCGCAACCCTTCATGGAACCGGCATTCGAGAGGCATCGCGACCGCTTTCGGCGCCGCATCGAGGCCGCCGTCGAGAGGGTGTTGCAATGATCGCCGCACCGATCCGCCGCATGGACGACCGTATGGATGCTGTGGCAGCCAGTCTGAAGAGCGCCTTGGGCACACGGCACGTCAAGCGCAGCTGGCTCAAGCACTACGACGATCATACGCCGCAGGAGCTGGCAGATGGCGTGGTCATGCTGATTTCTGCAGGTGAGAGCCAGTATAGGGATGGGCCCGGCATGACGGCACTGGAAGGGGCCCATAGGATGATTCTCATTGGCCATCTGAAGGTACCGGACGACAGCCAACCTCAAGCCGTCGAGGACGCGGAGCTGGATCTCATCGAAGACATCAAAGGATGGGCTCGCGGTGCCATCCCGGGTGTGGGACTGTCCGTCGTGCGCGTCGAGCATTCCCGGCAACTGGAGCATCCCTATGGGTGGGTGGTGGTCTACCTGGACGCAGGCCCACCTCGGTCAAACCTGAGTTAGAGGAGGACGGACATGCCAGAACAATTCGACAGCATCTATTTTCGCGGTCAGGGCCCGCTGATGATTGCTGGACGCGATGCAAACGGTCAACCGACGGGACTCGAGTTCGTCGGCGATCTCGAGAGCGTGTCGTTGACCCCGAACGTTGAGCGTTTCGAGGTCATCGAGAACACAACAGGTGCAGGTGCCATCGGGTCGAGTGGTGTGAAACGTACGAGTTACAACGTGTCCATCGGATTCCGCAGTGTCAAACCATCGCACCTGAAACTGGCACTACAGGGTGCGGTAACGGCCAAGGCTGCTGGCAGTGTCACCAACGAGGCGCATACAGCCTATCTCGACAAGTTCACGCCGCTGGAACATACCAATGTCAGCAGCGTGGTGGTCACCGGCGTGGGAGGTACTCCCACGTATGTAGAGAACACGGACTACATTGTGCACGCCGACGAGGGCCTTATCGAGTTCATCAGTGGCGGCACGATCACAGATGGAACAGCGGTGGAGATCGACTACAACTACGCGGCGCAGCAGCACGTCAAGATCAATCCGCAGAACCAGGACAAGTTCCTGGTCTTCAACGGCATCAACACAGCCAATGCCGACAAGCGGGTGCGCGTGGAGCTGTACAAGGTCCAGCTCGACCCTGGCGCACTGGACAACATGATCTCGGACGAACCTGGTCCGATGACCATCAATGGTGTTCTGCTCCTGGATACACAGCGTGCAGTTGGGGATCAGCTCTACGGTATCAAGGCACAAGATTAGAGGATCGCACAATGAACGACACACAGACCCAGACGACACACAAGACCGTAAAGGTCAGATTATTGGACGACAATCACACACATGCAGGACAACCCTGCAAAAAGGGCGATGTGATCCAGTTGAGGCCGAGCCAGGCAAAGCGGCTCATCGAAGCCAAGCGTGCGGAGCCGGCATGAGTACCGACCTTGACATCCTACATCCAGAGCGCGAACTCGAGATTGCCGGCGAGACCGTCGTTGTCCGGGAATTCGGTTTCATCGAGGCTGCCAGACTCAGCCGCTGGGCACAGCCAGTGATCGATGACCTGGCTCAGATGATGATGGACCCCGATGTGGACATCGATCTCACAGTGCTGGACGAGATCCTCACCCGTCATACCGATGTCATGACACGTCTGATTGCACAGGCCGTAGACCGTGATCCAGCATGGGTCGAGGCACTGTCGGATGTCGACGGGCAGCGACTGATGATGGCGTTCTGGGAGGTCAACGGCGGTTTTTTCATGCGGCGGCTGGTGATGCAGGCGGTGACACGCCAGCCGCTGAGCATGGCTTCGGTGAGGTCTACGCCACACTAATCCGCCATGGGCACCCTCCAGACCGGATCGGGAGCTATACACGCCGCCAGATCGAGCTCTACTACCGTGAGGCCCTGCGCCAGGACCGGATCGCCCGCGCCGATCGCATCGAAGACATGAGGGCGGCGTTCGCCGCAGACGGGAAAGACATCCGGAGACTGGTGGAACGACTGCGATTGCGTCATGTCTAGGAACAAGGACAAGGAGCTGCTGATCCGGGTTCGCGCTGACATCCGTCAGGCGCAGGCTGAGCTGCAGAAGCTGGTCAAGGAGATCCAGCGCTCAGGCCAGCAGTCCGAGCGTACTGCCCGTCAGACACGCGATTTTTCAGGCGCAGTCCTGGGCGCACACCGTGCCGTGCTGTCACTCAGGACTGCCGTCGCCAGTATCGGCCTGGGGCTGTTCCTGCGTGACGTCACCCGTGCGGCCCTGTCCATGGAGCGGATCCGCAATGGGCTGGAGGCCGCCACCGGATCCGCCGAAGCTGCAGAACGGGAATTCCAGTTCGTCGCAGCAGAAGCGGAGCGTCTCGGTCTGGACCTGGAGACTGCTGCGCAGCAGTTCGCGCAACTGGCTGCGTCCGCGCGAGGGACGGCCCTGGAAGGCCAGGGTGTACGTGACATCTTTTCTGCCATCGCCGAGGCTGCGACGGTACTGAACCTGTCTACTGCGGATACCGAGGGCGCCTTGCGTGCCGTGCAGCAGATCATCTCGAAGGGGGTGGTGAGCGCAGAAGAACTGAGGCAGCAGCTCGGTGAGCGGCTGTTTGGAGCATTCCAGATCGCGGCCCGGTCGATCGGGGTCAGCACTCAGCAACTGGACAAATTTCTACAGGAAGGCCGCTTGGTTTCCGAACGATTCCTGCCCAGATTCGCTGCCCAGATCAGGCAGGAGTTTGGTGCCCAGGTGCCACGGGCGGCGCAAAGTGCCACCGCACAGATCAACCGGTTCAACACCGAGATTTTTCGGCTCAAGCTGGCATTCGCGGACAGTGGGTTCCTCACTGCCCTGGTCGATGCCATGCGCGATCTCAGCGAGTCGTTCTCAAAGCCTGGGTTTCGCGAAGGGATGGCGGCATTCGGGAAATTCACAGGCGAGACGATCCGGTATCTGGTGGAGAACAAGGAAGGTATCCTCGCAGCAGCGGCCGCATTTGCTTCCTTCGCCGCCACTGCTTCCATCACCAGCAAGATCCCGGCACCGCCATGGCTAAAGGTGCTGATACCAGCACTCACCGCAGCTGCAGCAGGTACCAAGACCTACGTGTCTGTGCAGCAGGCGGCAGCATCCCTGACACGCGCCCAGACCGATGCCACAGAGCAGCAGAGTGCTGCGTTGCAGAATCTCGAGGCCGACATCCAAGCCGTGACACGAGCCATGGAAGCACAGCGCCAGAGTGGTGCGTCAGAGCAGGCCCTGGCGAAGACAGAAGCGATCCTTGCCAGATTGCAAGCCAGGCGTGCACGCCTACTAGCAGAACGGGAACTGGACGCCTCGGAGGGACAGCAGGATCGAGAAGGATCGGCTGGCACGACACCCATAGGGGTGGACTCCGAAGCGCAGCGTAGAGAATCGATAGCGAAAACAGTCCAGGCCCTGCAACTGGAGGCCGCCACGACAGGGCTGACAGCAAAACAGGTGGCCCTATACCGGCTGGAGCTGTTAGGGGCATCGCAGGCCGATCTGGATCTGGCAGAGCGAGCCATTGATGCCCAGCAGGCCCTGGCGCAGCAGAATGCCGACCTGGAAAAGGCCCGGGCCATTATCGAGCGCACGCGTACGGCAGAGGAACGCTTCGCGGCTCAGATCGAGGAGCGCAACCGGCTTTATTTGGAAGGAAAGTTCGGCGTCGTAGGGAGCGCAGAAGCCATCGAGAACTGGCGCCGCGCCATTGTAGAGGCCTCACAAGAGTTCGAGGCCGCGACCGAGGACATGGGTGACGCCGGCCAGGCCATGTTCGACGAGTTGATACTGGCCACCCGTGGCTGGAGCCGGGACTTCGCCGACCGGCTGCTTGATGGCGAGCGTAATTTCGGCGATTTTGCCGCTTCCATCATCCGTGAGATCGAGCGTATCGCCCTGACGGCTGCATTCGACCCGTTGTTCGCCAGTGTCGGTGATTTCTTCCGTGGATTGTTCCCAGTCCAGACCAAGGCCGAGGGTGGTCTGATCACTGGTCCGGGGACGGCAACCTCAGACTCAATCCCTGCGCTGCTGTCAAACGGCGAGTACGTGGTGCGGGCCGCGGCCGTGCAGCACTATGGCAAGCAGTTCCTGGACGAGATCAACGCCATCCGCAGGCCAAAGTTCGCCGCCGGCGGCCTGGTACGGCCATTCACGGCGCCCCTGCGCCTGGCACATGGTGGACCAGTATCGGTACCCCAGAGTGCCAGTCCGAGTGAAGTGAAGGTGGTCATCGAAAACAAAGGGTCGCCGAAGGAAATCAACCAGGCTCAGGTGGGTCAGACGCCAGCCGGCCTGGTGGTCTCTATCGTCACCGACGACGTAGACCGTGGCGGGCCCATATCCAGCAAGCTGGCCAGAACCTTCAATTTGCGCAGGGTCGGGGGATAGACGATGGCTACAGATTATCCTTCCTACGGCCGCCTGGCGCTAGACCGGTACGGCGAAGAGCCTGAATCCGCCCTGATCCGGACCCAGATGGAAAGCGGTCCACCGAAGCAGGCCATGGTCCGCAGCAAGGCCATGGTGGGTCGACCGGTGACGTATGTCTACAGCGACGCGGAATACGCCAGCTGGAAGACCTGGTTCCGCGACACCATCGCCCGTGGCGCAGACTGGTTCAATTGGACCGATCCCCAGGATGGCATCACAAAGCTCGCCCGCATCGAAGGTGGGATCTACACCGCCAAGCCCTTCTCGCCCTATCCAGGAGCTCCACTGTCCTGGGAGGTGAGCTTTCGTCTGGAGACCTGGGACTGATGGCCAAGAGCTACTCCAATACGCTCAAGGAGACCATCAACAGCACCTCCGCCAAGGAGACACCGCTGCTGTTGCTGGAAATCGATCACCCGGACCTGGCCGCACCCATCCGGGTGGTCAACGACAACCAGGACCTGGTCCATATGGGCAACACCTTCGTGGCGATGGCGTTCAGGGCCACCCTGCCGGACGACAAAGAGGTAGGGCTGCCCAGGGCGCGGCTCGCCATCGACAATGTGGGAAAGGAGTTGGTGGCCTGGCTGGAGGCCTCCGGCGGCGGCCAGGGGGCCACCTGCCGCATGATCCAGGTCCTGCGCAGCGCTCCGGACGTTATCGAGTGGGAAGTGACCATGGACCTCAGCAATCTGAGCATCACTGCCCTGGAAGTCAGTGGTGTGCTCAGCTTCGATGACCTACTCAACCGGCCCGGCGTCACGCTCACTTACCGGCCAGAGACGGCACCGGGGTTGTTCTGATGACACATTGGGCGGAACGTTACCTGGGGGAGCCCTACATCGAGGGCGAGAACGACTGTGCCACGCTGGCCGCCCGAGTGCAACTGGAAGTCTTTGGGCGCCACATCGCGCTGCCTGCGGAGCGCATGTCAGATTACCGTGGCTGGAGCCGCCAGATTCAAGCACACAAGGATGATTACGCTGATCCCGTGGAGCACCCAGCAGAAGGAGACGCGGTGCTCATGGTCGGCCGCGGTCGTCTCAATCACATCGGCATCTACTGCGAACTCGGTGAGGTGCCACATGTCTTGCATGCCATGAAGAGCGCCGGGCAGGTAGTACTGCACAGGATTCGAGATCTGGACCGCTACGGATTGGCCGTGGAAGGTTATTACCGGTGGCGCTAACACCACCACAGCCACGCTATAGTACAGTCGTGGATAATCCGGCGCAGGCGAACCTGGTCTACTGCCCACATCCGATCCTCGCGACACGCGACCGAACCACCGTCTATACCCCATTCTTGCCCGGGGAATCTATCGCCCGATACCTGAACCGGATAGGGCTTACCCTCTCTGAACCGGTGGTGCTGTACCTCAATGGCCGAGAGATCCCCAGAGCAGTATGGGACACCACGTTCCCAGCTACAGGTGATCTGATCACCGTCCGCGCACGCGTCCAAGGTGGCGGTAGTGACAGCGACAAGGTGCTACGCACGGTGCTGCAGATCGCCGTACTGGTGGCCGCGCTCACGTTTGGTGCCCCATTAGGTGGAGCGTTGAATCTGGGCCTGGGCGATGCCGTGGCTGCGGCGGTAGGTACTGCTCTGATTCAGATCGGCGGGACGATGCTGGTCAACGCCCTGGTGCCGCCACCGAGCCCAGAGATCAAGAACGCCACTGGGTTGGAGGACGGTAGCCCAACTTATGCGTTGACTGGTGGTACGAACCGTGCCCGCCCTTATGCCCCTCTGCCGCTGGTAATCGGGACACACAGGATCTTCCCAGATCTAGGGGCCCGCCCCTACACCGAATTCTTGGGCAGCGACCAATTCCTCTACCAAGTCTTCAACTTCGGCCTCAGCGATATGACGCTGAGCGACTTTCGCATCGGGAACACGCGCCTGGCGTCCGATGCGTCCACCGTCGATGGAGCATTCAGCGATGTCCAGATCGAGGAATCTGGTCCCGATGGGGCCTTGACCATCTTCCCGGCCAACGTCGACACCATCGCCGGTGGTGCGCTGACCGCTTCCGCCGGCTGGATCACCCGGACATCGAGCCCGAACGCGACAGCACTGGCTGTGGACATTACAGGGTTGCTGTTCTTCGCCGCGAACAAGGGCCTGGAACCGCTCAGTGTCACTTTCGAAATCGAATATGCCTCAGCAGGATCTGGCCTGTGGCAACCCTGGTTCGATACGACCAACAGCATCACCATCACCAACGGCGACCGCAAGCCGCTGCGCTACAGCTACCGGCGTGATGTCCCCTCTGGCCAGTATGACGTGCGTGTCCGGCGTGTGACTCCAGACGCGACCAGCCCGAAAGAGACTTCAGACTTCACCTGGCAGCAACTGCGCAGTTACCAAGCGGACACGGGAGATTACACCGGCCAGAAGCGCGTGGCACTGAAGATCAAGGCGACTTCTCAGCTCAGTGGGCAAGTGGACAGTCTCTCGGCTCTGGCTACGGCCCGGTGCGAAGCCTGGACGGGCACCGCTTGGGTCCTGCAGGCCACCAGCAACCCCGCTTGGTGGTTCCGGTGGCTGGCACTGGGGAAGTTCGATGCCAATGGGCAGCGGCTGTTCGGTGCTGGCCTGCCCACCACCCGTATCGACGAGCAGGCCATCAAAGACTGGGGGGCATGGTGCGACATGAAGGGCTTGAGCTGCAATCTCGTCTTCGATAGGCCCATGAACGTGGACGAGATGCTGATCGCCATCGCCCGTTGCGGCCGTGCCACGCCCACCTGGGCCAGCGGCAAGTTGGGAGTCGTCTGGGATGAGGACAACCGGCCCGCTGTGGCCGTCTTCTGCATGAGCAACATCGTCCGGGACTCGTTTCGGATCGAGTATGCCACCGGCAAGATCGCCGACGAGATCGTTGCCAGATTCATCAACCCGGCCCTGGACTGGCAACCAGACACCGTACGGGCCGCGGTACCAGGTGTGACAAACCCAGTCAACCCTGTGACGGTGGACTTATGGGGCGTGACTGACAAGGATCAGGCGGGCAAGGAGGCGCTGCTGCTGGCTGCGGCACAGACTTACCGCCGGCGCCGGATCATCTGGGAAACAGACATGGAGGGACTGGTAGTGGACCGCGGTGACGTGGTCACCCTGTCCCACGACTTGACCCAATGGGGATATTCTGGCCGCCTCGTGTCCGGTACCACGACGACGTTGCAGCTCGACCGTCAGGTGCCGTTCACGTCTGGCGAGCAACATTACATCGGTATCCGGTTCCCAGATGGCAGTTACGGTGTCTACGACGTCAATTACCAGACTGGGCCCAGCGACACGCTCTCGCTGAGCACGCCGCTGCCCAGCGCACCGGACGATGATCCAAACCACCCGCCGCTGGACTATCTGTGGTTCTTCGAGCCTGCACCGACGCCTGGAAAAAAGGTCAAGATCGTCGACATCCAGCCGTTGTCCGAGCACCGTGTGCGTATCACGGCCGTGGACGAGGATCCCAACTACTACGCGGCCGAGAACAACCCGTTCAGCTACACGCAGCCTACCACATACGGTAACCAATTCCCGACTGTCACAGACGTGCAGGTTGGGGACACCTTGATCCGCATCGGAGCGGGGTTTGGCACCCGAGTAGCCGTCACCTGGGACGTCACTGGCGAATATGGTGGCGCCTGGGTTCGCTATCGATTCACAGACCGGCCCTGGGTAATGCTAGGGAGTACAACAGCGCGTGCCATCGAGTTCGATGTGGATGCAGCAGGCACCATCGAGATCGAGATCAGCGCATTCAACAAACGCGGGCGCATGGGCGGATCCAGCACCCAACTGGTGAGCTACACCATCGTCGGGCAGGCTGCCGTCCCAGAGGACGTGACGAACTTCACCGCGACTTTGCAGGCGAACGGCATCCTACTGGCCTGGGATGACGTACAGGACATCGACTTGCGTGACTACGAGTTGCGACTTGGAGCGGACTACGACAGTGGACAGGTAATCGATCGCACAAAATCGAATACTTACCTGTACCGGATCCTGGCCGCTGGGAGTTACACGTTTGGCATCAAGGCCCGGGATACGACCGACCACGTCTCAGCCACCGCCACCTATGTGACACTCACCATCAATGCGCCTGGTGCGCCAGTGGTCTCCAACAGCTTCGAGGGACCGAACGCAGTCATCGAGTGGACGGCTAGCACAGGGGATTTTCCCATCGTCGAGTATGAGATCCGGTACGGTAGCAACTTCGCGACTGCCATCTATGTGGGACGCATCAAGGGCACGCGGTTTGCCACGGAGGCGGCATGGTCAGGCACGCGCCGGTACTGGGTCGCAGCTATCGACGCAGCAGGCAATATGGGTGCTGCAGGGTCCATTGACGTCGTGGTCAGCCCGCCCGGGCGGCCTAGTGTCAGCCAGCAGGTGATCGACAACAACGTACTGCTCAGTTGGTCGGCCAGCGCCGGGACCCTGCCTATAGACCACTACGAGGTTCGCAAGGGCGCAGACTTCGCCACCGCAGAGGTAGTGGGGGAGCATGCTGGCACGTTTGCCCCACTGTTCGAGATCGAGTCCGGTATCTACACCTATTGGGTGGTAGCCGTGGACTCTGCAGGGAACTATGGCACTGAGGCATCGATCGCGGCCGCGGTCAATGAGCCCCCGGACTACATCCTCAAGCAGAAATGGCTCAGCACCTGGTCCGGCACCAAGACCAACGCCCTGGTCAAGGCAGACGGACACCTGCTGGTACCGGTGGTCACCAGCGACACCTATCAGCAGCACTTTACCAACAACGGCTGGAACTCCCCTCAGGACCAGATCAACGCCGGTTTCCCCTACTTCATGCAGCCGTCCCAAACCACAGCGGTCTACGAGGAGACGTTCGACTATGGCACCGTGCTGGCCGGGACGCTGATCAACGTGGTCCTGAGCAGCGTGACTGTCTCCGGCAACGTGACCATCAACCCCATCATCTCGGTGCGCAAGCTGGCAACTGACCCGTGGACGGACTACACGGGTGTGTGGCAGGTGTTCGCCACCGATTTCCAGTACGTCAAGGTGCGCCTGGAGTTCAGCGCCGCCGGCGGTGACGACCTGCTGGAGCTGACCGGCCTCGAGGTGCGGCTGGACGTGAAGCGCAAGTACGACGGCGGCATGGGCACCGCAAACGCCGCCGACACCAATGGAACAGTGGTGAACTTCAACCGGCAATTCATCGATGTGGACAGCATTACCGTCACGCCGCAGGGCTCTGGGTCCGTCATCGCGGTCTACGACTTCACGGACACACCCTACCCCACCAGTTTCTCTGTCTATCTCTACAACAGCACTACGGGGGCTCGCGTGAGCGGGCCGTTCTCATGGTCAGCGGAGGGTTTCTGACATGGCGGA
The DNA here is from genome assembly GCA_026999335.1 of Chromatiales bacterium. Lineage (GTDB taxonomy): Bacteria > Pseudomonadota > Gammaproteobacteria > SZUA-152 > SZUA-152 > DRQN01. Next base: position 7,186 of record JALTPW010000200.1, on the reverse strand, counting down.
CTGGAACAAACCGGTCCTGACGGATCTCTACCAGGACTTTCTCAACCTGCTCAAGGCACGTGACGACGACCTAGCGACCATGTTCGACGTGGGGACACCGACCAACATCCCCACGAACGCGGTGCGCTGGAACAGCGCCAACAATCGGTTCGAGAAATGGAATGGGACCACCTGGGTGGCGCTGTCATCGCTGTACCAGATCAAAGCGGCCAATGCAGGCGATGCAAACACGGTAGGCGGCAAGAGCGTGTCTGCGCTCCTCAATAGTAACTTGATCCCGTCTGGGACCAAGATGGTGTTTTATCAGGCCGCCGCACCCTCAGGATGGACCAAGGACACTACCCAGAACGACAAGGCGCTGCGCGTGGTGAGCGGATCCGGCGGCGGCAGTGGCGGCACGCACCCCCTGTCCTCGCCGCCCAGCACAGCGCACACCCACACTGGGCCATCCCATACGCACAGCGGCCCATCCCATCGCCATTCGTATAGCACCGTAATCGCGCACACGCACGGGTTCACTACAGGGTCGGCGGGGAATCACAACCATGATGCGCTGGTCGATGTGAACGGCGGACAAGGATTTGGTTCTGGCGCAGCTCGCACGATTGGTGTGTCCGGCAAGCATTACGTGGCCTCCAACGGTGCACACACTCACACTGGCACGACCAACTCCACGGGATCATCGAGTGGGAACACGAGCTATTCAGGCACTGGTCAGACAGGTGCATCCGGCACTGGTAATACCAGCAGCAACGGCCCGACTGCATTCGCGCCGCAGTACATCGACGTGATCATCTGCACCAAGAACTAGGGGCCGCACCATGAGCATCGATGTCGAACTGACCTGCCCGCTGGGGCACACCTGCGAAGAGGCTGTGGACGGGAAGCTGCGCCGTTGTGCATGGTACACGCGCATCACTGGGAAGCATCCACAGTCCGAGGAGATCGTGGACGAGTGGTGTTGCGCCATCGCCTGGCAACCCATCCTGATGGTGGAGATGTCGCAGACCAACCGCGGGCAGACCCAGGCTATCGAGATCCTGCGTGAGGACATGAAACGGGGCCAGGACGCATTCAACGCCCTGGTGGCACATCAAACCAACCTGCTCGGCAGAAGGAGGGACCATGCACTGCATGACGCCACACTGGAGGCGGTTCCGGTACGCGATGAGGGACCGGAGCCCTGATTACTACGAGGGACATGCCTGGGTCAATCTGTTCGCTGAAGGCATGCGTTGTCTGGGGCTGCCCGAGAGCCTCATCAAGGCGAGGATCGGCGGTCGCATCGGTCTGCCCCATGTGCTCAGCGCCCTGCCGCCCTGGGGGCTGATCTACCTCTCCATCCTCAAGCACTACCTGCGTGCGAGGTGGCGGCGATGAAACTGAAGAAGATCTTGGCATCCCTGCGGCCCCTGGCCGCGGTGGCGGCGCCGTTCATCCCTGGAGGCCCGGCCATCCTGGCCGCGGTCAATGCCGTGTTGCCGCCGGACAAGCGCTTGCCGGACACCGCCACCGGTGGGGAGATCCTGTCTGCTGTGGACGCCTTGCCGGCAGACCAGCGGGCGGCGCTGATGGAGCGCGAGATCGATTTGCAGATCGAGCAGGAGCGCGGTTGGACCGAGCGCTACAAGGCCATGGCGGAGGCGGACGGGCAGTCCACCCGGCCCCGGATCGCGCTGATGATGGCGTGGCTGTTCGTCTTCGAGACCGTCGCCTTTGCCGGCCTGCTGGGCTGGGGTGTCTACCAGGGCGGCATCGAGGCGCTGAACCAGCCCTACCTGTGGACGGTATTCGCCTCCCTCACTGCCCTGCCCGCGGGCCTGCTGGGCAAATACTTCGGAGAGCTGCGCCGTGAGCAGCAGAACCGCCTGGGCATGCAGAAACCAGGCCCGTTGGCGGGACTTCTGGGAGTGCTCAGGCGATGATGGAGATGCTCGCAGAGGCCGTGCTGACGGCGTTCACGATCGGTGCCGTGTTCGGGTTCGCTGTCGGGCGGCATACCAGGGAATAGAGCCGATCTGCACAGATGCATTCAACCATGAGCCACCGCATGACGCGGACTACGGGAAGGTTCCTTATACGACAGGTGGATGTCTGGGAAATCATTGAGGCTGATGTCCTTTGTGGACTCACGCCATGTCGTTGCAAGCCGCTCTTTGAATACACTGTCTGCTTCCTGTGACAATAGTAGTGTCGCAGACGCGATATCCGGGATCTCGCATTCACGTTGATGAATAGCAGAAATATGGATTGTATTCCTCAGTTTTTCCTGCAACCAATGCAAAAATCCGTCCACACCAGAATGCACAAGGCCATCCTCAATTTGGTGTTCTACGAAAGAGTGGAATCTGCTCAGAATCCGCGCTGAAAATGGATCTTGCAAGTCAGGAATGGCGTCTTCGATAGAACCGCTTCTGGTAATAGACAAGACGAATACGGTGTTCTCAGACAGATTACCGATAGCAATGGCACCCACAGGAATTGAAGGTGCTCCAGGATCCGTCAAATCCCCACAGTAACTCAAAACAGCGTAATGATATCTTACGCGCATCGCCCCCTCCACGTTAGCCATTCATTATACTAGAAAACACATGAGGAAGAAGAGTTTTTCTGCCACACAATCCTTCGATGATCACTTCTTTTTGGCTGTCATCAAGATGGCTTGGCGGAATCCTGGTCACGATCTCGTAAATGTTGCTATCGTCCATGTCGGAGATTTTCTGAACCGTGCTACTGATATCGTCAGGACGAAGCACTTCCTTCATCTTTCTTGGAAATCCAGCAATCCTGATATTTCGCCAGTCACCATTTGCCCATGAGCCTCTGAATCCCATAGAAAAAGCAAAATCCAGGAATATGATCTTGGAGTCACTTAGGTTCTTACGGTCATATCCCCACACGATATTGTGCGGATGATCGGCATGATCTGTCTGATCGACCCATGTGTCAAAAACGAGCATCGGTGAACATTCAGACAACACCCGTGCAATGGCCAATCCAGTGGGGTTTTCGCTCAGATCAATCTGGTTGATCAAACTCCACGAGTGCTGAACAGGGTACATGATCAAGCTGACTGCAACGGCTTTTTCGCACCCATCCGGCGCATCGTCAAGCTGCACCAATTGCACAGGTGGCACAGGCAACCCCAAATCGTGCGCGAGGTCAGCGGCAATTTTCTCTCGCGCCGCCCGGGACACCGTGGCGGCATCAGAATGAGGTCTTACGGGCTTCAGATAACCGCGCCTGGGAAACCCATCAGCCTGAACGAAATATCCTCCAGCTTCTCCTTCCACTAATCCAGCCTGGTTAGGACATCTCTCCCACTGCAGGATTGACATTGCACGGCTGCGCCAGTCGTTGGCGATTTCCTCGTTGGTCATGGCTACTCCCTCAGCAATTCGATCACCGCCTTGCGTTTTTTGGGTGGCAGTGCGCGGAAGCGGCGCAGGAGCTGGCGTTCGTCTGCGGTGAGGGGGAGGAGGTCGTCGCTGTAGACGGGGGGCGCTGTGGTGCCGCCTCCGGCCGGCGCGGCCATCTCGCCGCGGCCGGTGGCCAGCCACTCGAAGCTGACGCCGGTGATCTGTGCGATCAGCGCTAACTTATCAACTGTCGGTGTTCTGCTGTCCGGATGCTCAGGCGGCAGCTCCCATCGGATCGCGGTGGCCGGCGTTACACCTACTTGTCGTCCTAGATCCGATTTTGTCATGTCCGCTGCCATCCTAGCCCGCCTTATCCGAGCATTGATACTCATCGAAGGATTATACCCGATGGGTATATTTTGGTTAATGTTCCTAATAGGTTGACTCATGTATTCCTATCAGGTATATCTACCACAATGACGATCGACGAATACATTGCTAGGAAAAATCTGACGCAGGCGGATTTCGCACAAATGGTCGGTGTGAAGCAGCCTACCGTCCACAGGTGGATATATGGGAAAAAGTTCCCGGAACCCCGGCATGCGCGCAAGATCGTCGAGGTTACGCAGGGGCAGGTCACGTTCGAGGACCTGTACAAGCACCAGCCAAAAGGAGAAGCCGCATGATGCACAAGGTCAGCCTCAATCTGAATTTCGCCGGCGTGATGCTGCCGGTGACGCAGGACGCCCAGGGGCGGGACATCGTCCCGCTGAAGCCGATTTCTGATGTCTTTGGGCTCCAGTGGTCCCGCCAAAAGAAGAAATTCGGCGTAAAAGACGAGACCTGCGGGGTACCTTTGTACCCTGCAGATCCCGAGAAACCGACGGAACAAGGCCCGGAATCTGCAGGCAATGCCGGTGCAGACCAGCCAAAACTACCCTATCTCGCACGCCGTCTCGGGGTTTGCCTGGCGGAGTTCAATTTCGCCGGCCAGTCCCGCCAGATGCTGGCCATCCGCCTGGACCGGGTGGCCGCCTATCTGAACACCATCAACCCGGAACAAGTCCGCGCCGGTGGCAACGTAGACGGCGCGGACTTCCTGCTGCAGAAGCAGGAGGAGTGGGACGACGTGCTGCACCAGTACGAGTCCGCCGGCGGGATCATGAGCCGCAACGAGCGCCTGGCGCAGGCTGCCCAGATCCAGGCGGCGCGGGCACTGCTCTCGGCCATCAAGGAAAAGCGGATGAGCGAGGACCCGCAGCAGCGCCTGATCCTGGAGCAGTTGATCCAGAGCATGGCGCGCAAGGCCGGGGTGAGTTACCAACCGGACATGCTGGATCAGAGGTGAGTCCACCATGGGGCCCGCGACGACCGTCACCGTCTCCCGCGAGGATCTGGCGCATGCCGTCATCGGGCTGGGCTTTTTCATCGACTATCGCCGGGACGAGGGGATGGCCGATGCGGAGCTGGTGCCGTACATGCAGGCATATTTCAATCTGAGTGCCCATCTGGCGGGTCGGGAAGCCCCTGACCTCGCCGAGCTACGATCTCGAAAAGTAGCTGACGGGCCAGACCTGCAGGCGGCAAGCCGTGTAGTTCTGCCTCGTTGGTTGCCCGATTGTGAAAAACTACGCATCTACTCCCTTGGACGCGATATTGACCCGTGTACCGACGGCCCTCGTGAGTGATGGTGACGGTGTCCATGATCGTCAAGCTATCAGAATGGGGACGGTGTTGGGACGTGAGCCTGCAGTCAGGCCTCACACATCAGGGGCCGCTACCCTGCCCTGGCGGGGGCTCCCGGCCGCTGTCGGTGCCGAGCTGGGCGGCCGCCTCGCCGATGATCTTGAGGGCCTGGGTGATCATCTCCTTGGCGATCATGATGGCATGCAGTGGGCTTTCCTTTGCCAGGAGGCTGAGGCGGCGCTCGCTCTGGACGCTCTCCTCGAGGCGCTTGACGATTTCCATGTTGAGGCTGCGACCGGCATCTTTCGCGGATCGCTCGAGGGCGGCCCGCAGGTCGTGGGGCATGCGCAGGCCAAAGGGGCTGATGTCTCTGCTCATGGCCTCACAGTGTAATCATGGGTGGCTTGACGGTGTAGCACCATAATGGTAAAAATGAGTTACACGGTGTAATCATGGGTCAGGGTAAGACGTTGAAGCCGATGGCGGGCAGGCGAGGACGACCCATGCTGGTGCGGTTCCCGGAGGGCTTGCTGGAGCTGCTGAGCGAGGCCGCGGAGCGTAATGGACGCAGCCGGAATTCCGAGATCATCGTGCGGTTGATCGAGAGTTTGGAAAAAGAGGAGCGATGAGCCATGAGGTCAATGCTTGATGTCGAGATCGCGGTGATGAACGAGGACAAGGAGGGAATTCAGGACATTCTCGAGTCCTTGGACCGCAAGACTGAAAACGAGATGTTCGAGCGGGCGGCGCCTTGAAGTTGCCCCGGCAACAGGATCTGTTCCAGCAGTAAACGAAGTGCCCCGGCGGGTGCTGCCACACCTGCCGGGGCGGTGAGGCGACTGGCTTTTGGGTACCTTGCACCTCGCCGTGCATGATAGCACAACTAAGCCGGTCGCCTCCCCATTGATCACGTGAACGAGGGGGGAGGAATCACGTGCGAGGGATTCACTCGCAGTTGGACGAGGCCATGTGGGCCGTGGTCCACGAGTTTCCGCGCCTGGCCCGGCGCAAGTCCGGTGCCGTGGGGCTGGCGCCGCTGGTGGGCATGCGCCCCGGCACCCTCTCGAACAAGGTCAATCCAGACCTGGACAGCCACCACCTGACCGTCCACGAGGCGGTCGCCATCCAGAACGCTGCAAAGGACTTCCGGATCCTGCAGGCCGAGGCGGCGATTTTGAATCATGCCGTGATCCCGCTGGGGGACTTCTCGCGCGTCTCGGACGTGGAGCTGCTGGACGCCTATGCGGCGCTACATGAGCAGATCGGAGAGCACGCGCGGGCAATCCGGGAGACGCTGGAGGACGGCCGCATCGAGCGCGTCGAGGTGGATCGCGTGCGGCGGGAATTCTTCGAGGTGGTGCAGGCAGGTTTCGCGTTCATCTTGCGGCTGGAGGGGCTGATCGATGAGGGTGCTTGAGTTGGTGGTCAGGGGATATCTGTTGGCGGTGCTATGCCTGGTGGTAGTCATCGGCACTATTGTGATGGCGCCGCTGTTTGCGCTGTCTCTGCTGGAGCGGCGGCCATGAGCTCGGACTGGCGAGAACGGTTGGAAGCGACAGCGCCTCCGAAGCTCCAGCGCAAGGGCATCCGGCATATGTCGTATGAGCGGATCCCTGAGGAGTGCGATTTCGGTACGTATATCGGGCTGCTCTTCAGAGGCGACCTGGAGAATTTTTTGCGCAAGAAGGTCCAGGAGCGGGCTGAGGGAAAGAAGGATCCACCACAGGGGGAGGATGAATCATGAAATGTGATCGTGCTGTTGTACGCGTGGGTACGGTGTATCGACTGCTGAACCTCGAGTCCTATGAGGCAGAACGGGTATCGCGGATGTGGATGAGTCTGGGCGTTCCGCTGACTGTGGGTGCAGGGCAGGTCCTGACAGTGTATACGGAGCCGCGGGAAGGTGAGCCCGGGTACCGCGCCGAATACCGGACCATGTTGCGCGGTTACACCTTCTGTGAGCCTCTGAGCCGCGAGGTGTTTCTGTACGAGGCAGGGCTGATGATGGTGCCACGCGCAGTGCGCCTGCTGCCCTGGGGCGGCCTCGATGCGCTGATGGTGGATTTCTTGCGTCCGTTGGAGGGTATGCAGTTGTTCAATATCTGAGGTGGGTCATTCCATGGAGCGTTTCGGCCCCGCCC
>JALTPW010000199.1 GCA_026999335.1 Chromatiales bacterium | reverse complement strand
CAAAGACCAGAAATAAGGGGGCAGTAACACCCAGCTAAGCAGCGTCGCAAACAGTACCACTGGCACGCCAACCCACCATGAATCCATTGCGCCGTCAGTGAGTATCCACCACACCAGGGCAAACAGAACCGCACGTAAACACCCGCTCCACAAATGGAACAACAGCGACTCGCGCGATGTAAGCTCTAAACCTTGTCTGCGATCAATGATGCACACGATCATCCGTCAAGTTCCCCATCAACAAATCTGCTGTTACTCAAGAGGCCGCACGAAAAAAATGGAATCGTTACGTCACACCTTCAGTATTGTGCCTATCGTCCACGCCAGGTGGATGGATACTAAACAAGTTATCAACGGCCTCTGCGGCCGCATCCGCGTAAGGAATCAACACCAGGTCGGCACCCGCCTGCCTTAATTGCCTGGCATGAACGCTAGCGTTGGCCGTTACCGCGACACGCCCTTTGTAACCATAGTCGCGCAGGCTATGCAGTAGAACGAGATTGACGGGCGTTTCCCGCAAGCTGCTCAAGACCCAACGCACCCGCCCAAGCGGCAAACTGGCGAGAAATTCCGGATCCCCGGCGTCACCGTAGCGCACCTCATAGTCATTTTCTTCCTGCCGGCGTATCAGCTCGGGATCGAAATCAATCCCGAGCACCCGGTAGCCACGTTGCCGCAGTTCCCGCGCAATCCCGGTGCCGAATCGCCCAAGACCAAATAGAATGACATCCACCCTGCCCTGTTCCATATATCGATCCTGGGCCTCTTCCCGGTACGCTCGCTTACGCTCGAACACACCCAGCCAAGGAGAGAGCCGTTCATAGAGGAAGTGGGAGTACAAAATCATGTAGGTGGAGGCACTGATGGTGATCAGCCCCACCAGGGTGATGAGGCCCATGGTGTCGGCATCGATATGGCCCAGACTCAGACCCAATGCCGCCAGGATCAGAGAGAATTCGCTGATCTGGGCCACCATCAAACCCGCCAGAAAGCCGGTACGCCTGCGGTAACCCATGGCGCCCAGGATGATCATGACGATCAACGGATTGCCAATGAGCACGAACAACGACAGCAGAATGGCCGGTACCACCTGCGCACCGAGTGTTGTCAGGTCCAGCCCGGCGCCCAGGTCGATGAAAAAAAACAGCAGCAGAAAATCCCGCAGGCTCACCAGACGCGAGCCGATGGCTTCACGGTAGGGCGTGGAGGCCAACGACACACCGGCAAGAAAGGCACCGACCTCCTTGCTGAATCCCAGGTATTCGCCTGCCGCGCCCAGGGCCACCGCCCAGGCAATGGCGAACAAAACCAACAGCTCGGGTGACCGGGCCAACTGGTGCAATAGCGGTGTCAACACATAGTGCATCAACAGACCAATAGCCGCGATAAACAGCCCCCCCTTGATCAAGACCGCAAGCGCCTCCCAGCCCAGGCCAGCAGTATCACCGGCCTCACCCAGTGCGGTCAGACCAATCATCACCAGCACCACGACGATGTCCTGAACGATAAGGAAACCGATGGCGATGCGTCCGTGCAGTGCGTCTACCTCACGTTTATCGGACA
>JALTPW010000198.1 GCA_026999335.1 Chromatiales bacterium | reverse complement strand
GATCTTGCCCGCTGTGACGAAACAACGAATATTCCGAGGGATATTGAAGGCATCGTTGTGGCTGATGCGTGACTTTTACGCATCAGGTTTGCTTTTTTGCGCAGCTAGCGCGGCAACCAGAAGTTGGCCAATGGATTGCCGCTCAAGGGTGTCCTGCTTATTCTCGGTTGATGGTGACGCAGGAATCCCAACATTGTTGGTTTCGTTGGGGTTCGCAAGCTCACCACCAACCTACAAAACAGCCATAATTTTGTTAACTTAATGACATTGGCGCACGTTCCATTAGCAGGTGGTTGTGAGCCTGAAGCCACCAATTCCGGTTAAATTTGACTGACCGAATGTCTTGCTGAAATCCTGATTTGCTATTCGGGCTCAGCTGTTTTTTTCGTTGGCTGGTGCTTCACGGGGTAGTCCCTCTGCGGGCAGCACTTCGAATTCCACCTTGATCTCCAAATCACCGTTATCCACGCCAATGTGTGCCACATAATCACCGGGGGCGGTCTGCGTATCGGTATTGATGAGCAGGGTCAGTTTTTCGAAGTCCTTGGGGGCGATGTCCAGACGCTCCGGCTGAAAGTGTATGGCGGCCTCGCTCAGGGGTTGGCCGGCACCGATACGTGTGCCACGCATGTCCTGACAGCTAAAGACCAGGTTTTCCATGGGCAGGTCAGCGGGATTCTCCATCGACAAAGGGATGCGCAATGTCCCACCCTGATGCACTTTGGGGAGGTGTGTCGTGACATGATCTTTTTCATCGGAGGGCATGGGGTCGGTGGCCCGGGTGTCTGTCGATGCGTCCTTGCTTGATTCATGCCCGGTTGTTCCACTCGTGGCTCCGCCCACCACTGAGACCACGAGACCCATGACATTGCTCAGGGTGGTTACTCCATAATGCACCATCTCGCCAAGCGGCCCTTGCCGGCTGTTCGGGGCGGCGACGGGTTTGCCTACCGCGCTGACTTCCGCCAGGGTTTTGGCAATCGCCGCACCCACGCCGAAGGCCGCATTGATGACGTCCGAGACACCCTCCGCCAGTGATGGGTTGGCACGCTCTTCCTGTTTTTCGCTCTGGTTTTGTTTATTCATAATGATGGTATGCCTCTGGGCAATTCTCAGCTCCCTGACGTTGGGCATCGCCCACCAATCACACTCTGCCTGAAACTGTGGTTCTGCCCAGGCAGCGATGGTGGGCAGTGCCCACCCTATAAAGGGATGGTGTGTTTTGCCGTGTGTGCCTCAAGCTGAAAGTTGTTTGGTGGCATATGATTTTTGCTCAGTGATTGTTATTTTCGCAACACGGAAAGCCGGGAATCGATGTCAGGGATTACCCGGCGGTGTGGTTTTGGGTTGTGGACATGGCTCATCGTCACACTGCTGGGGCGTGGCCACCGTGGCACCCGTCAGGCGTAGGGACATAACGCGGTTCTTGCCCATGCGCAGTTCCATGACATAGTCGGACGCGATATGCCAGGGATTGCAAAAGCGCAATTGCAGGGGGGTGCGCATTTGTAGCGCGTGATGAATGGGTTCGGCAAGGGTCGTATTCACCTTCAGCGCATGATCCA
>JALTPW010000197.1 GCA_026999335.1 Chromatiales bacterium | reverse complement strand
CCAGCGCCGCCAGCAGATCCCGTTCGAAGTAGCGCAGCACCCGCTCCAGCGCGGCATCGTCCTGCACCACCGCCAAGGCGCGCAGGCTGGCATCATAGCAGCCAAACAGCGTCAGCTGGGCATCCAGACGCGCCACCAGGCGCATCAGCAATTCGTTGAGATAGAAGCCACTGACCAGTGGCTGTGAAGACAATTGCAGGGCAATGCCCTGTGCCTCGACGTCGGCCAGGGTCTTCAGCTCTCCCCCTCCTCGCCAGGAGACCAGCAGCGGCTGAAAGGGTTGCAACAGGCCACGCCAGGGTGATTTCGGGCGCTTGACGCCCCTCGCCACCACCCCGATCCGGCCGTGCTCCGGCGTAAACAATTCGACGATAGCGCTGCTGTCGCGGTAGGCCCACTGGTGCAGTACATAGGCGGGCTGCAGGACGATTTGCTTGCTGGACACCAGGAATCAGCTCCGCGTCCGAAAAAGGCTGGCAAGCGGTAGGAGCGGGCCATGCCCGCGATGGATCCCCCTCTTATTTTCAACGCAAAGCTGCACGAACGCAAAGAAAAAACAAAAATACCTTTGCCCTTTCTGCCTCTTTGCGTCTTTGCGTTTGAAGGTTCTAGCCCATCGCGGGCATGGCCCGCTCCTACCGCAAGGAAAGGCACCTAGTACTCCGCCAAGGAAATATTGGCAGAGTACTAGCCATTGGCGTCTATTGGCATTCATTGGCGGACTTTTTCGCGCCGCTTACTCGTCCTGATAACCCAGACTACGCAGCGCACGCTCGTCATCGGACCAGCCCTGACGCACCTTGACCCATAACTGCAAGAAGACCTTGCCGTCAAAGGCGCGCTCCATCTCCTTGCGTGCCTGTTCACCGATGCGTTTCAACTGCTGCCCCTGTTTGCCGATAATAATACCCTTCTGTCCCGGGCGTTCCACCCAGATGATGGCATGGATGTGGCGCACTGGCGGCTTGCCTGGCGTGGTCTCTTCGAGGCTGAATTTTTCGATCTCCACGGTGCTGGAATACGGCAGCTCCTGGGCCAGGGTGCGCACCAGCTTTTCGCGTACCAGCTCGGCGGCCATAAAGCGTTCGCTGCGGTCGGTGATCTGATCCTCGGGAAAGAACGGCCCGGAGGTGGACACCATGTCCTGTAGCAGGGCCTCGAGGCGATCAACGGATTCACCGCTGCGCGCGGAAAGCGGAATGACTGCGGCAAAATCCCGTTTTTCGGCCAGTCCCTGCAGATGCGGCAGCAATTCCTCCCGGTTCTTTATTTCATCGATTTTGTTCACTACCAGCACCACTGGCGCGCGTGCATTTTCAAGTTTTTCCAGTACGTTTTGATCTTCCTCGTTCCAGCGTGTACGGTCGACGACAAAGGCCACCACGTCCACATCGCTGATACTGCTGGTCGCCTCACGATTCATATAGCGGTTGATCGCCCGCTTGCCACCCAGGTGCATGCCGGGGGTATCGACATAGATCATCTGTGCCGTATCGGTGGTTTTCACACCCAGGATACGATGCCGGGTAGTCTGTGGCCGGTGCGCCGTAATGCTGATTTTCTGACCGAGAATACGGTTGAGCAAAGTGGACTTGCCGACATTCGGCCGCCCCACAATGGCCACGAATCCACAGCGGAATTCTTTATTTTTCATGAGTATTACTTTTCATGGGCATGGCTCAGAGACTCCAGGGCCTGTTGTGCCGCCGCCTGTTCAGCCTTGCGCCGGCTGTTACCCACACCGCGTGCAGGTTCGGACAAACCATCGACTACACACTGTACGGCAAATTGTTGATCATGAGCGGTACCGTGTGTCGCCGTCACGCTGTATTCCGGAAGCGGCTGGCGCCGCGCCTGCAGAAACTCCTGCAATTGCGTCTTTGGATCTTTCTGCACCTGAAGGTGGTCGAAACGATCTCCCAGACTGCGTAACACAAAATCGCGCGCCGTCGACATATCACTATCAAGATAAATGGCGCCAATGATCGCCTCCATGGCATCGGCCAGGATGGAGTCGCGACGAAAACCACCGCTTTTCAGCTCGCCCGGCCCAAGCCGCAGGTAATCACCCAGCTGATAGCTGCGCGCCAGTTCTGCCAGGGTCTCCTTTTTTACCAGCGAAGCCCTGAAACGGGTGAGCACCCCTTCAGACTCTGCGGGGAAACGCGCAAACAGGATCTCTGCAACCACAAAACCCAGGATCGCATCACCGAGGAATTCCAGGCGCTCGTTATTCACGGCCCCCTTACTGCGATGGGTCAGCGCCTCTTCCAGCAGGTTCGCCGTCTTGAAGCGGTATCCCATCGTCGCGGCAAGTTCATCGATGTTGCGTCTCAAGGATTGACCTCGACCTCATCGATAAAGCTGATCACCATGTCCACATTGCCAAAGGCGGGTGTACGCACTTCATATTCGATGGCGATGATCAGCGTATCGCGGTCTGGACGCTCAATAAAGATGTCTTCAGGACGGACATTCTCGACATCATCGATATCAAAGCGTTTGGCCAGGGTTTTGCGGATCTCATTGTCACTGAGCTTACCGGTATTTTCTTCAACGGCCAGGCTTTCCAGATGACTGGATACTTTGAAATGTTCCAGGTAAACGGGAAACAAGCGAATGGCAATCAGCGAGAAGAAGGCGATCAAGGCCACAATCAGGATCATCGTGATCCCGGTTACCCCTCGTTGACGGTGCAAACCTTTCATCTCAAAATCTCCGTGATTGTGTTTTATTAGAAAGCGCGGGCATATCCGCCACTTATTCAATGCTGTCACCAATACGCTCAAAGTTGATACCGCCATCCCAGCTCATCCAGACCATAAAGGCCTTACCGACGAGATTCTCCTCTGCGACATAACCCCAATAGCGGCTGTCGTTACTGTTGTCACGATTGTCCCCCATCATGAAATAGTGGCCCTCAGGCACAATGAACTCGCCCTCCACGGTACCACGGCTGGTATCGATGAGAATGTTGTGTGCCACCTCACCCAGTTGTTCAACACGCACTTTGGCGCCGGTCATGGCGCTGCCCGCCCCCTCACCCACATAGGTTTCCCAACCCGTCTGTGGTACCGGTTTATCATTGATAAACAGCTGTTTGTTGTAGTAACCGATACGGTCGCCGGGCAAACCAACGACCCGTTTGATGTAATCGATAGAGGGATTTTCGGGGTAGCGGAACACCACCACGTCGCCACGCTCTGGCTCACCCACATCAATAATCTTGGTATCCAGTACTGGCAGGCGGATACCGTAGGAAAACTTGTTGACGAGAATGAAATCACCCACTAACAGCGTCGGCATCATGGAGCCGGAGGGAATGCGAAAGGGTTCCACTACGAACGAGCGCAGCAGCAGCACCACAAGAATCACCGGAAATAGTGAGCGAGCATATTCCACCAGCACGGGTTCCTTGAGCAGCTTCTCCCGTGCCTCGTCCAGCGATGCGTCATGACTGGCGGGTACAGTCTGTCCCAGTCCCTCGGCACTGGCGCGGCGCTTGGGGGCCCACAGCCAGGCATCCAGCGCCCAGATAATGCCGGTAACAAATGTAGCGGTGACCATGATGGCCGGAAAATCAAAATCCATGGGTTGCTTACCTGCTTTTTACTTGCCTACTTTGAGAACGGCCAGGAAGGCCTCTTGCGGAATCTCTACCGAGCCCACCTGTTTCATGCGCTTCTTACCGGCTTTCTGTTTTTCCAGCAGCTTCTTCTTGCGTGTGATATCGCCACCGTAACACTTGGCAGTGACATTCTTGCGCAGTGCCTTGACGTTGCTGCGGGCGATGATGTGCGCGCCGATGGCAGCCTGGATGGCGACATCGAACATTTGCCGCGGAATGATCTCGCGCATCTTTTCCACCAGTGCACGGCCACGATATTGGGCCTGATCACGGTGCACGATAAGCGCCAACGCATCCACGCGTTCGCCGTTGATGAGAATATCCAGGCGCACCAGATCGGCAACCTGAAAACGCAAAAAATGATAATCCAGAGAGGCATAACCGCGGCTCACGGACTTGAGCCGGTCAAAAAAGTCCATCACCACTTCGTTCATGGGCAGTTCGTAATCCAGCGCCACCTGTTTGCCCACATACAGCATTTTTTTCTGCACCCCGCGTTTTTCCACGCACAGGCCAATGACGTTGCCGATATATTCCTGCGGCAGCAGGATACTGGCGTGAATGATCGGCTCACGAAATTCCTCGATACGCGCCGCATCCGGCAGTTTGGATGGATTATCCACGGTCATCACGTCACCGCTGCTGGTTTTCAGTTCGTAGACCACGGTCGGTGCGGTGGTGATGAGGTTGAGATCGTATTCACGCTCCAGACGTTCCTGGACAATCTCCATGTGCAGCATGCCGAGAAAGCCACAGCGGAAACCCAGCCCCAAGGCGGTGGAGGTCTCCGGCTCGTAGAACAGGGCAGCATCGTTGAGGCGCAGCTTGGCCAGCGCGTCGCGCAGGTCTTCATAATCCTCGGCACTAATGGGGAAGAGTCCGGCGAACACCTGTGGCTGAATAGGCTGAAAGCCGGGTAATGGCGCCCCGGCCGGCTTGTCGGCCATGGTCAAGGTATCACCGACCGGCGCGCCCTCGATCTCCTTGATGCCGGCAATAACGTAACCCACCTCGCCGCAGGACAACTGTGGCTGATCGTGGCGCTTGGGGGTAAAAATACCCACATGATCGATCAGGTGATTCTGTCCCGTGGACATCACCTGCACCTTCTTGCCGGCACGCAGGGTGCCCTGCATGACGCGCACCAATGACACCACGCCGAGGTAGTTGTCGAACCAGGAGTCGATGATCAACGCCTGCAACGGCGCCTCCGGGTCACCCTCTGGAGCGGGGACGCGCTGTACCAGTTGCTCCAGCAGATCCTCGATACCAATACCGGTCTTGGCACTGACGCGGATGGCGTCATCGGCCCCGACACCGATGATGTCCTCGATTTCCTGAATCACCCGTTCCGGATCGGCGGCCGGCAGGTCGATCTTGTTCAACACCGACACCACTTCCAGGCCCTGCTCCACGGCCGTGTAACAATTGGCGACACTCTGCGCCTCGACGCCCTGCGAGGCATCCACCACCAGCAGTGCACCTTCGCAGGCAGCCAGTGAACGCGATACTTCGTAGGAAAAATCGACGTGGCCCGGGGTGTCAATAAAATTCAGTTGGTAGGTATTACCGTCACGGGATTTGTAACGTAAGGTCACGCTCTGCGCCTTGATGGTAATACCGCGCTCGCGCTCCAGATCCATGGAGTCCAGCACCTGTTCCGACATCTCACGATCCTCCAACCCACCACAGTACTGGATGAATCG
>JALTPW010000196.1 GCA_026999335.1 Chromatiales bacterium | reverse complement strand
ATGAACAGGCGGTACGCGATCCGCTCACCGGTCTCTATAACCGTCTCGCCTACGATGAGCGCATCGTGCAGGAATTCGCCCGTGCCAAGCGCTACAAGCAGCCGCTGTCGCTGGCGGTGTTGGACATTGATCGTTTCAAACGTATCAACGATAGCTATGGCCACAAGGCGGGTGACAAGGCACTGAAGATTATTGCCGACCGGGTGCGTAACAACCTGCGAGAGACCGATTTCCTGGCTCGCTATGGCGGTGAAGAATTCGCTATCGTGATGCCGGAGACCTGCCTGAGTGACGGTTTGGTGGCGGTGGAAAAACTACGTAAAGACGTCTCGCAGAGCCAGTTTCACTACCAGGGTGCGGGTGTCGCCATCACCGTCTCCGTGGGGCTGGCGGAAATGCATGAAGACGACAACCCCGAAACCCTGTTTCAGCGTGCCGACCGCGCCCTCTACAAGGCCAAGGACAGTGGTCGTGACCGTACCTGCGTGGAGGAAGACTGATGCCGGCCAGCGTGATTACAACGGATAAAAAGGTGCGCCTCGACAAGTGGTTGTGGGCGGCCCGTTTTTTCAAGACCCGCGGTCTCGCCACCGAGGCCATCAAGGGCGGCAAGATCGAACTTAACGGCAGCCGTGCCAAGCCGAGCCGTGAACTCAAGGTGGGTGATGAACTGCAAATCCGCCAGGGCTTCGAGGAAAAAGTCGTTATCGTGCGCGATCTTTCCGACCGCCGCGGCCCCGCCCCGGTGGCCCAGTTGCTTTATGAAGAGACGGCGGAGAGTATCGTGCAGCGTGAAAAAGCCGCCGCACAGCGCCGCCTCGCCAATGCCCACTGCGAGCCGGGCCAGGGGCGTCCCACCAAGCGTGCGCGACGGCTGATTCACGGATTTACCGGTAAGTAATAAATAGTCCGTAGGGGAGTAAACTTGGCGGGGCGTTCGTGTTCAGGGGCCGTTTCTTCCACCCTGCGGCATTGTCATTCGCCGGTGTAGAACAACGACACGTCGCTCCTTCTTGCAGGACGAATTGCCGGATTCGTCAGGGTCAGACTCGAATTAATTGATTTCATTGGCCTCTTTTCGTGGCCAGTCTTTCGGTGCCGTGCGCCGTCCGGATAATCGCTCTATATTCTCTCGAAAGTGGCCATATGTCCAACACTCAGCCGGTATTCGTTGCCTCGCGGATGGCGCCCAGTTCTCCCTTGCTCAGGGCCGCTCTGAATAATTGCCGATAGGCGCTCTGTCTTGCCTGCGGATTCCGTCCTAATCGCCTGTAGAGGGAATGCAGGCTAACCAGTGCGTTTTCCTCATCCCGGGCATTGGCCGCATAGCTGCTCCAGGGGTAGTCCAGCGGATGTTTGACCATGCCAGCCCGTACCGGATTCAACTCGATGTAGCGCATGCAGGTTAGCAGGTAACGTTCACTGTCAATCAGTGTCGCTCTGTAACGCCCTTCCCATAAGGTGCTGGGAACAACAGGGGACAGACCACGGCTTGGCCCACATTTTCCATGGAAACAGTGGTCTGTCTCTGACGGTTCCTCACAAAATCAGACGCTACCCTACGCCAAA
>JALTPW010000195.1 GCA_026999335.1 Chromatiales bacterium | reverse complement strand
AAAACTAAATAAAACTAAAAGATTTAAATGAATAATTCTTATTTTATAAAAACAAAGCTTATATTTGCTTATTTTATCTACCACCGTAACCTTTATATAGTAGAAACAACATAATAGTAGCAGGTGGTACAGATGGATGAGGGTATAATGTACGGGTGGAGGCGTGAAGTAAAGAGGCTTAACAAGCAGGCAAAGTGCAACCACCCTGCCATAATACCTGACGCAACAGGCAGGGCGGGGCTGTGCATACAGTGCGGTAAGACCATAAGGTTAATGGAGGGTGCGTAATGCTGTACACTGAATACAATGGCTACCTGCCAAAAGAGCTGGCTACCCTGGTTAAAGCTGCCAAGGCGGTAGAGAGCAGCAAAAAGTGCAAGGAGTTCCTCTGGAAGCATACGGTAAGCGAGGCACATTACGACACGCTAATAGATGCAATACGGAAGCTCGCTGACATGAAGCTGGTGCAGTGGAAGTGATACCAATGCAACTACCCAGAAACATAATTTCTCTTTTTACTTTTACCGGGATAGGTATTTTTATCGGGTTGCTGCTGCTCTTCATTATACAGCTTATGCTTATGCCACCACCTGCTGCACCCTGCAGCAGTGATATATACATAGATAGTGGGCTGCCGCCTGCTGCAGGGGTGCTTATACTGCTGCTCATGATTGCCCTTGCTATATATGCAACCGTAAAGCTTATATATGATAAACAAGAATAAGAGTTGTGGAGGTGTAAAGAGTGCACGTACAGGAAGCGGCAAGGGTTTTGGTTGGCAGGGCGTGTGGTGCCCAGGCTGAGCTGCCTATGCCAGGGATGCCAGACTACCTGGCTGAAATACTTGAGCTTACCAGCGATGCCACCGAGCAGACATATCTGTTATGTCTGTGGCATATATATACAGGTACGGCAGATAAGCAGGTGCGCAGGTGTCTGCGTGCCTGTGGTAGGGAGCTTGACAAGCGCAGGCATACGGGGGAGTACAGGCGTCTGCGCAGGATGGTTGATATTTTGCTGCGCAGGGGGCATAATGCGTATGAGGTTGCCCAGGCGCTTGGCATGCACTATGAGCGTGTCAGGCGCAGGCAGCTAAAGCTGCGGGGGAGGGTGCACAACTACAGGAAGATAAGTCCCGATGAGGGTAGGTTAATACTTACCATGTATGCTGATGGGTACAGCATACGGGAGATTGCTCGTGCGCTTAACAGGCATATAAGCACTGTATATTACTACATCAAGCGCACCCGTGATACCCAGAAGGAGGTGTGAAACATGATGGAGTACACAATAGATAGGGGTGGATACGTGAGCAAGAGCTGTGTGGTACCTGCTCAGAATGAGAGCGGGTACTGGTACATAGAACTGGGCGGTGGCGGACATAATAGACCCCGCCGTATATGGGTGAATGGCAGGGCAATTGTCCGCAAGCAGGGCAAGGACGGTAAGCCTGAGTTTGGTATAATGGACAGGCTTAGCTTCAGGAGGACGGAGAAAGGCAATATTGTGCTCATGCCAGGTGAGCACAATATAGTAGCACTATTTGCAGAGTGTGGATACAGGGGCACTGCTGATGCTGTTGTGCTTCCTGTGGATGGCAGGGAGCAGGCAGAGTGGCTGGTGGCTGGTAGAGAGTACTGGCATAGTGGACGTGGTGCACTGGGTGTTAGTGAGCATTTGCTGCTGCTACTCAAGGAGGGTGACAGGGTGCGTGTTACACGCACCGGGCGGCTGTACGGTGCCGAGCCAGAGGTGATGTTCGTTTACCAGGGTAATGAGCTGGTGCCAGTACCGGAGGATGAGGAACTTGAGGAGCTGTTGTGAGGTGATGGGTATGATGAAATATGGACTAACGGTGAGGTGCACGCTGTACGGGGATGGTACAGCGTGGATGAAGGTTACGGTGTATGAGGAGAGCGATAAGAAGAGGCGTGCGATTGGCAGTGCGGAGGAGGTGTTCGATAAGGAGAAGGTGAGCATGGATGCGTTGGCGATGACGACATGGATGCTGGACGCAGCAACACGTATTGTACGTGAGCGAAGGGAGTTCATCGACAAGAAGCTCGCTATTGAGCAGAGGATACGGCGAGCTGTTGAGAACTCAGAGTTTGAACTTCTGGGGATGCTGGTTAGGGAGGTGTACTGATATGCAGGTAAGTAAAATTGTGGTTGATGGAACAATAAAGGCGAGGAGCGAGAGAGTGTATGTGTTCGTAGAAGCGTTATCAGGAGGAGGAATGCTGCTGCGAATGGGCGAGAACTACTCGTTCGAGGAAATAGAAAACGGGGAGCACCTTAAGCTCGTTGATGAGGTGCTCACGAAGGCTACGGTGATGGCAAATGTAGCAACTGCTATAGCGAGGAAGGCGGAGGCGCAGGTGCTTGAGCATCTGCGTGGGAAAACAGATGCCGAAGTGAAGGTGAAGTTTGAAGAGGTGGTGGGTTAGGTGAGCATAAAAGGTGCGTGCAGCGTGCAGAGTGGGATAAGTAATGGGGTACTGACACCCCATCACCCTTTTATTTGCTCCAGACAGGGAGGCAGGGGTAATACCCTCCTCCCCTGGTGCGGTAAGTGTGGCGAGTATTGCGCTCCTCCTGGGGCAGGTGAGGGGTGCGGGATGACGAGTCCCGTATCCTGGCGGTAACCCAGGTAAAGTAGGTTGCCTGGCTCGGTGGTAGCAGGCAGCGGGGCAGGTGCCCTTAAAAACGCTGCCGATGAGGCTATCGGGACAGGAGGCAGGCGGGCGGGTGAATAACCGTGCGTGGTGGATGTAGCACGGCAACCCAGCCACGGCAGTCTGCTGTTGCTGCAGCAACCCCAGGTAAAACTACAAATACAAAGCCTTCTGCGCAGCGAAAACGGTGCAGGGGATACTACGATACCCTGAAGCCAGCGAACCCTTACGAGGCGGCAGGAGGCTTTAGCACGCAACGGGTGCAGTACACACCTATGCCAGCAGGCTGCCAGGGTGGCTGGGCGGTGGCAGGTGTATAAGCGCATAGCGTGAAAGCACCTGCACGGTGTAGCTCGCAATGAGCCGCCATACCCGTAAGGCAGGTTTAGGGGGTCAGGGCTCATGGGTATGGCGGTGAGCACAGGAGCTCCTGACCCCCTGGGTTTTGCGCCGGTAGCTCAGTCTGGGAGAGCACCGGGCTTTTAACCCGGCGTGCAGGGGTTCGAATCCCCTCCGGCGCTTCTGCTCCCATAGCTCAGCAGGAAGAGCGGGTGGGTTGTAACCACCAGCGCGGGGGTTCAAATCCCCCTGGGGGCTTAAACGAGCAGAAAAGGAGGTGAAGACCTAATGTGCAAGAAGTGCGAACATTACTGGGAGAGTGATGAAGGGCGGGGTATTTGTGGCATCCCGCCCGAGGTTGACCCAGACCTATCCTTGGCACCTGGGATTTACTGCGGGTGCCAGGGAGGGGAGTGCGAATACTGCGGGAGGCGATGAAATATGAGGCTATACCGTTTTTTGAACTGGAGCGGAGAGCAATATACAATTTATGAGGTAGTTGAAGCATTAATTGATACACTTGAGTGGAGTAATGATGCGATAATACTGAACGCAGTAAGACATAAGCTTGGGATTGAAAAATTCGTAGATGAGCAGTGGTCTGAATTGGAGGGATGGGAATTCGGAGATTACCATTTTACCGGCGAGAAGTTCGAGGTAGAGATAAAAAGTTTAGATGGGGACAGAATATTGAATCTTACTGAGGAAATCTTTATGTGGGTCGATAACCATATCTCAGAGGTTGAGGAGGATTCGACCGTTCTTGGGAACCCCTGCCTTACGTGGAAAGGGGATGTAATCTATGGAGGGGATAGTCTATAGAGGTGAGATAAATGCGGGAAGTCAGAGTAAACACAAGGCTCGGGGGTAATTGTGCTTCCGTAGCTCAGCTGGAAGAGCGGGCGATTTGTAATCGCCTGGTCGGGAGTTCAAATCCCTCCGTGAGCTTATGAGGTGGTTGAGAATGAGTGAAATCAATATATATCAGATAATAATATACCCAACAAAGGGGGTAAACAAACGGAAAATACGTGCGTTGCTTGACAAAATAGCAGAATATGCTAATGAAGCAGATGACTATGAAATAGTCATAAAGTCGAGATGTAAGGGACGAAAGATGGTGGCGATTGGGCGGACTTATAAAATGAGAAAAGAGAAGGTTGAGTTTGTCAAGGATATTATATTGCATAATGTAACTGCTACTATCATAAAGGTGGGATATATATGAAAGAGCATCTAATCCGCTTTGTTTTTGGCGCAGTGCCCACGCTTATTATTTTGCTTATTGTCTGGCTGCTATCTACAGTGGAACCGAACACCCTTGCGACTGTTGGTACAGTTATTCTCAACCTCATACTAATATGTTCTATTTATTTCCTTGGGTATCTACTGTATGACTGTACATATAAATATTTCAGGAGGTGATAACATGAGACGATGGTTCTGCTACATTCTTGAGAGCTATGATGAGAACTTTCCCCGAGGTTCTGCACTGATATATAAAGAGCCGAGCGTGTACTGCAGTAAAAATGAAGTAAGGGACATGATACTTATGAACATAAACACAGGAGAGCAGAGGGTTGTAGCTAAAGTAGTTGGACTGGGTTACGCAGATTTCAAAGATGAAAAAGATTTTGCTGTGAGGCTTGGAGACGTCATAAAGAAGAAGCTTGAGGATTGCGGTGTGGAGGCGGTATGTGTTACTGGAGGTGAGTAAAATTTCAGGTAAGCACTATATTATTAATCTGGGTAAATACAGTGTGGGTGATATCTTTGTAGTATCAAGATGTGAGGTCTGTGGTGGCGCAGGTACAATTAAGAACAAATGGTTTGAGCAGTGTGTACAGGAGTTTGGTGAAAGTCAGCGGGGGCAGTGCAAAGGTTGTGAATGGTACTATGACTGTTGTCAGGGCGAGTTAATTGAATGTGAGGAATGCAATGGCTGTGGTAAGGTTTTACTTGTTTTGAAATGAGTAAAGGTGGTAATGGTGAGTATATGAAAGTATTGGAAAGTAAGTTTGGGGTTGAGAGTGTAGATGAGCTGGCTATAAAAATAGCGAAGGCGGTAAAGCGAAGCATAATAAGAATGAATATGGAACAAGGCTGGAGCTCGCCAACTAATTGGGAAGTACTGGTAGTTGTAGATGGTGATGTGCTTGGAATCTGTGTTAATCTGTCTGATGTACAACATCCTTATGCACAGAGGGTGTTAATAGAGGAATACAAGAATATTGGAGGTGAGTGACATGAAAAAAGTAAATGTAAATGGACAGGAGCTGCTGGTATTGTATTGTGAACCCCTGGCAGATATGGCGGAAAACCTCAGGTGG
>JALTPW010000194.1 GCA_026999335.1 Chromatiales bacterium | reverse complement strand
CAGCGGCATCTCTTCGGCGGGATTGCCGGTGAGCAGGAAATCCACCGTTGTTGCCAAGGCGTCAGCCAGCTTAATCAGCATCTCAGCGGGTGGCAGGTTCAGGCCGCTCTCGTACTTGTTGAGCTGCTGAAAGCGGATATCCACTTTAGCGGCCAGTTCCTTTTGCGACCAACGTTTCTGCTTGCGCAGGTTCTTCAGGCGAACCCCAAATGTTTTACGGAAGTCTTCGTTCTGCATGGTGAGCAATAAATCCAGATTCATATGATGACCTCCAAAGTATATGGGCATGTTCCAGAAACGACTTGACTGATACTCCAGTTAAGTATAATAATAGCTCTCCATAAGAGTCAACTTAAATCTTGACAGGATTTTGGAGAACCCCAGATATGGCACGTATACCCAACAATGAACTTGACCGCCTGAAACGCGAAGTGGCCTTGGTGCGCTTGGTCGAATCCTCCGGCATCGGACTGAAAAAACACGGCAAGGACTATCTCGGCCTGTGCCCGTTCCACGACGATAAGGAGCCGTCACTGGTGATCAGCCCCGACAAAAACCTGTGGCACTGCCTGGGAGCCTGCTCCGAAGGTGGGGACGTGATCCAGTGGGTGATGAAGCGCCAGGGCGTGAGCTTCCGCCATGCGGTCGAGTTGCTGAAAGAAGGCGATGCCGCCTTATCGGTTCCGGCGGCCCCGGTGAAACGCAACACCACGGCCAAGCATCCCGCCTCTTTAGCGGCCAATCCTGATAATCAAAAACAACTCGCCATCGTCATCAATTACTACCACGACACCCTGAAACAAAGCGTTGATGCGCTGGACTATCTGAAAAGTCGGGGCCTGGATCACCCCGAGCTGATCGACCGCTTCCGGTTGGGCTACGCCAACCGCACCTTGGGTTATCGCCTGCCGGAAAAGAACCGCAAGGCCGGGGCAGAAGTACGCGGCCAGTTGCAGCAAATTGGCATCCTGAGAGAATCCGGTCATGAACACTTTAGCGGTTCGCTGGTGATCCCGATCATGAGTCCCGAAGGCATTATCACGGAGGTTTATGGTCGCAAGCTGCTGGGTGCCAAGTTACGCAAAGGCACGCCGCAGCATCTTTACCTTCCCGGCCCTCATGCTGGCGTGTTTAACGAAGTGGCCTTGCAGGCATCGGATGAAATCATCCTGTGTGAATCGCTGATCGACGCCTTGACCTTCTGGGCAGCCGGTTACCGAAATGTCACCGCCAGCTATGGTACATCCGGCTTTACGGACGATCACCTGGCCGCGTTCAAACGCCATGCAATCCAGCGTGTGCTGATTGCCTATGATCGGGATGAAGCCGGAAATACTGCTGCTGAGAAGTTGGCAAAAAAACTGACCAAAGAAGGTATTGACTGCTTCCGCGTTTTGTTCCCTAAAGGCATGGATGCCAATGAATATGCGTTGCAGGTTACACCTGCCGCCAAGAGCCTTGGTGTTGTCTTGCGTTCTGCTGAGTGGAT
This sequence comes from Chromatiales bacterium, assembly GCA_026999335.1. Lineage (GTDB taxonomy): Bacteria > Pseudomonadota > Gammaproteobacteria > SZUA-152 > SZUA-152 > DRQN01. The sequence continues at coordinate 3,865 of JALTPW010000194.1, read as the reverse complement.
GGGGAAAGGTGATGCACCGAGTATCATCACTGGCTTCGCCAGTGATGAAATCATTGATACTGAAACGGGTGAGATACTCACCGTTCCTGAACCATCTACTGAGCCGGAATCATCCACCCCTTTAGCTGCTGACGTACAGGGATGTACTAATGCCGCGAGTGCAGGAAGCACAGGAGCGGTGAAAAAAGAAAACATCCCGGAGCCAACAAAGGCCAGTCCACAACCCAAACCCGCCGACGACATTAAGGCCGAAATCACCGAGCACGAAATCAACATGATCTTCGGTGATCGGCAATACCGCATCCGTGGCTTGCAAAAGAATCTCAGCTTCGAGGTGTTGAAAGTGAATGTGCTGGTTCGCCGAAACGAAGCCTTCCATGTGGATGCACTGGAACTCTACAACGCCAAACAAAGAGCGGCGTATATCAAAGCGGCCAGTATCGAACTGGGTTTGAAAGACGACATCCTCAAACGCGACCTGGGCAAGGTGTTGTTGAAATGCGAAGCCCTGCAGGAACAACAAATCAAGAAAACACTGGAGCCAGAAAAGCAGGAAGTCAGTCTCACAGAATCCGAACAAACCGCCGCCCTGGAACTGCTCAAAAGTCCTGACTTGATGAACCGCATCCTGGCCGACTTCGAGCGTTGCGGTGTGGTGGGCGAAGCCACCAATACGCTCATCGGTTATCTCGCTTGCGTGAGCCGCAAGCTGGATAAACCCTTGGCGGTAATGATCCAGTCCACCAGTGCCGCCGGTAAATCCACCCTGATGGATGCCGTACTGGCACTGATGCCCATCGAGGAACGGGTGCAATATTCGGCCATGACCGGGCAGAGCCTGTTCTACATGGGCGAGACGAATCTTAAACACAAGATACTGGCGATTGCCGAAGAAGAAGGCGCGGAACAAGCCAGCTATGCCTTGAAGTTGTTGCAGAGTGAAGGCGTGATCACCATCGCCAGTACGGGTAAGGATGACACGACCGGTGACATGGTAACGAAGGAATACCGGGTAGAAGGCCCGGTGATGTTGTTCCTGACCACCACGGCCATCGACATCGACGAAGAGTTGATGAACCGTTGCCTGGTGTTATCTGTAAATGAGAGTAGAGATCAGACTCAGGCGATCCATGTCATGCAGCGCCAGCAACAAACGCTGGAAGGTCTGCTTGCTGCCGAAGACAAAAAACACATCCTGCACATCCATCGCAATGCCCAACGACTCATCAAGCCGCTTTTAGTCGCTAATCCTTACGCGGAAAAACTCAGCTTCATTGATGACAAAACCAGAACCCGCCGCGACCACCTTAAATATCTGACGTTGATCCGAACTATTGCCTTGCTGCACCAGTACCAACGCGAAATCAAAACGGTGAATCATAACGGCCAGCGTATCGAATACATCGAAGCTACGCTTACCGACATTGAGACGGCAAACCGATTAGCCCATGAGGTGCTGGGCCGGACACTGGACGAGCTGCCGCCGCAGACGCGGCGTTTACTCAATCGGATTTACCAGATGAGCACAGAGCAATGCCAGACCCAGCAAATGGAACAGAAGGACTACCGTTTTACTCGCCGTGATGTCCGTGCCTATGTCGGCTGGACAGACTTCCAGATCAAGAAGCACATGAGCCGCTTGCAGGATATGGAATACGTGTTGATCCATCGGGGCGGACGTGGGCAGAGCTTTGTCTATGAGTTGCTGTACCAGGGTGAAGGGGAAGATGGCGAATCCTTCCTGCTGGGGCTGGCCGACATGGAAACCTTGAGTTACGACGAACAAAAGAAGCCCCTAAATCAAAACAAGGAGCCGTCAAGTCGCCCCCAAGTAGCGGCCAAGTTGCCCCCAGGTAGCACCGGCAAAAACGCCGCAAAGCCAGTCACGGCAGGGCATTTAGAGAAAAGCACAAAAAAACCGGAAAAACGCACGTTTAAGGCCAAAAACAATAGTACGTCGTATCGTAGCCATAACGAGCCGCAGACCGCACCCGCTTTAGCTGCCAAGGGTGTTTAGCCATGCCGAGGAAAGGTGCAATACTCCCCAAGCCTATCATCGGTGATCCCAGCGACCCGGACGGGATGGTGGCTTATCTGAACCGCTACCTCGACTGGCTACACATCCAGAACTACAGCAAAGCCACCATCAAAGGCCGTGACCATTACCTCGGCGTGTTTATCGTCTGGTGTGACGAGCGCAGCCTGAAACGCCCGAATGAAATCACCAAACCGATCCTGGAACGCTATCAGCGCCACTTGTATCTGCACCGCAAGAAAGACGGTGAACCCCTGAGCTTCCGTAGCCAGCATACCCATCTGGTGCCGATACGCGCCTGGTTCAAATGGCTGACAAGGCAGAACCATATCCTCTACAACCCGGCCAGTGAACTTGATCTACCACGGCTGGAAAAACGCCTGCCCAAGCATGTACTGAGCCAGCCCGAAGTCGAGACGGTACTGAACCAGACGGACATGAATGGCTCGTTGGGCATCCGCGATCGAGCCATCCTCGAAACGCTCTACTCAACTGGCATGAGACGCATGGAGTTAATCGGACTCAAGCTGTATGACATCGACGTTGACCGCGGGACAGTGATGATCCGGCAGGGCAAGGGCAAGAAAGATCGGATGATCCCCATCGGTGACCGGGCGTTAGCCTGGATCGACAAATACCTGATCGAAGTCCGTCCGGAGCTGGTGACCGGCATCGATGAAGGCGTTTTATACCTGACCAACCTGAGCGAAGCCTTTACCCCGAACCGATTAACGCAACTGGTTAGAAACTACGTGCAAGCATCAGAGATCGGCAAGACCGGTGCCTGTCATCTGTTCCGCCACACGATGGCCACGCTGATGCTGGAACACGGCGCGGACATTCGCTTTATACAAGAAATGCTCGGTCATGCGGACGTGAGCACGACACAGATTTACACGCAGGTGAGTATCCGACAACTCAAAGAGATCCACAGCGCCACGCATCCAGGGGCCAGACTGGAGAAAGCAAAGGATAGGCAGGACGATGAGTCAGAAAAAGAAGAGAACGAGGAACAGGCCGACGAGTTGTTATCTGCTTTAGCGGCTGAATCTGAGGATGACCCGGAGACGGTGGAGTGATACAGGCCGCAAGCAGTCGGACACATGATCCATCGGACCGCCCGTCACGGCGCTTGCAATGTCTTCCGGTAACCAAACCGCCTCCAGCCAGGCAAGCGCCGCGCCGGGCTAGTGCAGTGGTAGCCTGACAGTGTGGTGGCTTCGTTTAAGGACGGTGGAACAGAGTCGGAGTAACACATGCTAAAAAGCAGCAAGTGTTACAAGACTGTTTATCTGTCAGCAACAGAAAAGCCAAAAAACGGCTTTACTGTCACTGCCAGGATCACCCCCCATCCCCCTCAAGGGGGCTTTAGGCGGCCAAGTAACATAACGCGGGATTATGCGCAGTTTAAAAAGCAAACTGTCCGCTGCGCCGCATAATCAGCGCTATGTTAAATGGCCGCGCAGCGCAAACGACGCGCTGTAAGGTGTGCTGCAAAAAGCGCAGCACAGGGCTTTTTATCCTATGCCCGCCCGCCTGCTGTCTCGGCCCAGCGGCTCCAGCCGCGCAAAAAGACGCGCGTCTTCCGTCCCGCTGGCCCAAGCCAGCCCCCTAAAAACAAAAACAGTCCGTGGCTTCGATAGACAGTGTTGTGCTTGCTTGCCCTTCAGAGGGTAGCACCGTGCTCGGTCAGTCAAGGGTGAAATGCACGGCGCAAAAAGACGCGCCGCCCTTGACAGCCCTGCGCGCGATGCTGGGGAGAAAGGGCAATCAATCACAACAGGAGAAACCCTATGAAAAATTTGCCCTGGGAAATCGAAAAAATTATTG
>JALTPW010000193.1 GCA_026999335.1 Chromatiales bacterium | reverse complement strand
TGAGCAGTCGGGTGAAGGGTTCATCGTGCAGTGCCTCACCGAACTCATCAGTGGTGATTTGCCGCTGGTCGCAGAGCCGGGTCACATGCTTCGCGAGGGTGCGCGGCAGTGGCCAGGTCTGGCCGTCGATGAACAGTATTATTTCATCCGCGTCATCGTCGATGAAGGAGAAGCGGGCATACTCGCTGCGCCACAGGGCGCCGGCAGTGTGCAATTGTTGCAGGAACTCATCCGTGGATAGCGGCTGCTCGGGCGGCACGGCGGTCTGCTCGGATTTGCTCTCGGTGATATAACGCCCGAACCATTGGTCGATGGCCGCATCGTCGGCCATGGTGCTGCGAATAATACGTCGTATGCGCGCGCGTGCACCAGCGGTGATTTCACCGGGATGGGCCTGCAGGGGCAGGTCGGGATCGTGATAGCGCTGATGGTCGTTCAGCCCACTGGCGATCTCGTCGAGGAAGCCGGTGAGCAGCTCACTCACGGTTGGCGTGCGGAAGCCCACGGAGAAAGTCATGCAGTCATCCAGCGCCACGCCGTAGTGGGCGACACCAGGCGGCAGGTAGAGCATATCGCCGGGCTCCAGCACCCATTCATCGGTTGCCTGAAAATCGCGCATGATGCGCAGATCGAGGCCGGGGATGACGTTGTCGGCGGCCACCGGGTCGGTGCTGATCTGCCAGCGACGGCGGCCCAGACCCTGGATCAGAAACACGTCGTATTGATCCATATGCGGGCCGACAGAGCCGTGCTCCGGTGCATAGCTGACCATGATGTCGTCGATGCGCCAATTGGGGATGAAATTGAATTGTTCGAGCAGCGTGATCAGCTCCGGCAGGTATTTGTTGCACTCCTGCACCAGCAGGGTCCAATGGGTCTCTGGCAAACGGGCGAAATGCTCATCGTCAAAAGGGCCGGTTTCCAGTGCCCAGGGTTGCGGGCCATCGCGCTCCAGCACGATACGGGATTCCACCTCGTCCTCGCAGGCGAGGCCGGCCAGTTCATCCGGGCTGATGGGGCTGGTGAAGTCGGGCAGGGCGCTTTTTACCCGCAGAGGCTGCTTCTGCCAGTAGTCGGTGAGGAAGCGGGCAGGGCTGAGTCCGCCCAGCAAGGGGCTGTGTTTGGTCATAATGAGCAAGTTTACGCTATTCACGGAAACTTGTTGATGCTGTGACCGTGGATGGCTGAGTCACTCTGTGCCGGTATTCGGCAAAAACTCAGATAAAAAAAAGGCTGCACGAAGAGGTTGTGCAGCCGATAGAGGTAGTCGAAACGCGACGACAAATCACGAGAAGAGAAAGGGAGGAGTTAGAGTCGCCATCGCACTTCAGGGAGGTATTATCCGGGTTCAAACTGAACGCCCGATGAATCATTTTAAGATATTATCGGCTATTTAATTCTTATTTTATGATAAGGCCGGTATTCGTCGAGGCACAAAACGTCGGGGCAAAAAAAAAAGGGGCACTACGTGCCCCTTTTAAGGGAGAGCAATGTCATGGCCGGTCTCGGGGGGCAAGTCCGGTCACGCATTGCTATTTTCCTAATGCAGCCTTCGTGCCAATTTTCGGTTCATGT
>JALTPW010000192.1 GCA_026999335.1 Chromatiales bacterium | reverse complement strand
GGCTGTTGCTGACACTATTGATAAACATCGCCGCCATGCCGGCCACCGCCACGCCCAGCAGCACGATGACCAAAATCGTCTCGATGAGACTGAAGCCGGACTGGCGGCGAATGCGGAAAATAGGTGCTTTCATCGCACAAATCCCGTGATGCGCTCAATCAACAGCGTGTCGCTGACGTTGCCGACGCCGACCGTCACCGCCAGCTGATTACCGCTCCACGCCAGCCCGCCGGCCAGACCCGGCTCGCCATAACCATCGAAACTGACCATACCGCTGCTGCCCAGGGTGACGTTACTCCAACTGCTGTTGTAGGCGCCGGCACCGGTAACGGGATGGGCAATCGCCACACCACCCCGGGTCACACTGTAGCCCGTGGTGCTCAGTGTGACCTCGTAATGCGTTGCCCCCGTGTGACTCAGTGACATCGACTGCGCATAGCGCAATGCACCTACCAACTCGTCACGCGCAGCACTCAACGCATAATCATTGGGATTGAAACTGCCCAAGGCCATTACCGCCAGGGTGGCCATGATCACCATCACGGCGATCATCTCGATAAGCGTGAAGCCGCACTGTCGCATTACGGTGCTTCCCGCCAATAGAGAAAGCGGTCATCACCCCGAAAAATGCCAAAGGTGGCCGTGGCGCTGGCGGTAGCCGCCAACCAGCCCGGCCAAGTGAAGGTGAGAGTAGCAACACCACCAGGATCACCGCTGTCAGCCGACAGTTGGATGGCCAGATCTCCATTGCCCGCCATGACACTCGCCGGACTAGCCGGCGTTACCGCCGTGGTGATGCCGCCGTCGGTCTTGACATAACCATAAGTGGTACAACTGTCGGCGTTGTTGTCCAGCCAGGTACTGGCGGCGGAATAATACTGCGTACCCACCGGCATATTGAGCACATCGCCGATATTGGCGTAGGTGCCATAGACATCCTGCGCAAAACCACGTCCGGAACGTTGCTCACTACCGGCATCAAAACCGATGGCGCTGATGGTAAAGGGGTTGCCGGCATAGCCGATACCATCGCTGTCGGTGATGGGGAAACTGATGTCCACCGCGCCATTAAAAGGCAGCGTCTGCAACGTTGACGTGCTGTAACTCAGACTGCCATTGAAGCTCGTCGTCACCGTGCCCGCACAGTTGCTGCAACCGATGGCCGCATGCCCGGCACCACTGGCATCCAACGATGCCGTGGCCGGCAGGCTGCCATTGTGGGCATAGCTCTCGCTGAAATCCGCCAGCTTCCACCAAGTGTTGTCGTAATTCTGCGTACTGCCGCCGGCACGGTTGCGCGCGGTTATAGTGACCTGCGGTGCGCTGGCGTAATTGAAGGCCTGCCCCAGATAGGTGAAGCTGCCGCAGGTGGTAGCGAAGACTGGCGAGTTGTCCAGCACTACATCGAAATCGAAGGGTGTGAAACGACCGATGTTGCCGCTGACGCTACCCGTCACATCGCCGCTGCCCAGATAATCTCCATCGCCGATGCTGGGTGTAAGGGTGATGATACCCACCTCGCCCCAGCTGAAATCGGTACCGGTGGCGATGCCGTTGACGAAGCTACCGAAACCACTGGT